>JAGBVQ010000135.1 GCA_017630245.1 Alistipes sp.
GAACCGAAACTGCAAATGTAAACGAACACTTCAGCACCACCATATAATCTATTCGCCAACTATCTCTTGTGGCAAATACGGGCACAATCTCGCCGGTGTAACGGTTTGAAACAGGGGCCAGGAAGTAGAAACCTATCAGTAACAACATGCACCATAGACTGCGGTGCAGAATGGAGGTGAATGTTGCGTTGCGACGGTCGGCCTTGTATGTGAGCAGAAGCAGGATAATCAACGACATCATAAAGTAGTAGGTGATCTGCACCGTCGAGTCTAAGACCTTGTTTAGTTTCGTAAACTCGGTTGTGTAGTCGAACTCGTTGCCGTTGATCTCCAGAATTTCGGCCATACGATAGTGTCCGCCCTCGCGGGTGGCAGGCCTTGCCTTTACTCGCAGCGTGTCACCACTCTCAACCTCGATGTTGCGAAGATTCCAATATGACATATAGACGCTATCGAGAGCCTCGGTCGGCTCGCAAATAAGATAGGCGTAGCCATCGGGGTTCATCGAAAGACGACCCCTCACCTCGATCATTTTGGCTGCATCCTCCTGGTTCTCAGATCGCCAAGAACCGAACTCATCGACTGCCAAAAGCAATAGATGCGAAAAATTGACAATCAGGCTGACCGCCATCGCCACCAAAATCAGCGATATGACTCTCGACAATCTTCCTTTGTCTCTGCTCTTACACCTGCACTTCATCTCATTCTCTTTGTTTAGTTTACGTTCTACTCTTCGCTATACCACGACGCGTACATACGGTAGTCGTTGGCTATGCGCTGGATAATCTGCTCTCGCTGCTCGGGGGTAACTTCCTTAACCTTCTTTGCGGGTACGCCGGCATAGACCGAGTTGGGCTCGAGCTTCGAGTTGGAGAGTACCAATGCATTTGCTGCGATAATACAACCCGATGCAACCACAGCATTATCCAGAATGGTTGCGCCCATACCGATCAGACAGTTATCCTCGATGATTGCGCCGTGGATTGTGGCGTTGTGACCCACCGACACATCGTTTCCGATGTGGGTCTGCGAGGGGTGGGGCGAGCCGTCGTAGAGGGTGTGGATAACCGTACCGTCCTGGATGTTTGTGCGGTCGCCGATGGTGATCTTGTTTACATCGCCACGCAGTACCACATTATACCAGAGCGACGAATCCTTACCAACGGTTACATCGCCGATAAGCACAGCGGTCTCGGCTACGAAAGTGCCCTCGCCAACTTCGGGAGTATGATTTCTTACAGATTTAATGTATGCCATATTTTTACAGTTTTTTTGTTCGTGCGTTTAGTTTGTGTTTTATGAATTGGGGAGCGGTTAGTGCTTCTTCTGAGCCTGCCACAATGCCTCCATCTCATCGAGCGAGAGGTCGCCTAACGTCTTGCCGGCATCGACTGCCGCCTGCTCCATACCGCTGAAGCGTGCGATGAACTTCTTGTTGGTACGCTCCAGAGCCGCCTCGGGGTCTACGCCATAGAGTCGGCAGGCGTTTACCATCGCAAAGAGCAGATCGCCAAATTCGCCCTCCAGCAGGTCGTGATTTTTAGCAGCCATCTCCACCTCGATCTCGGCAACCTCCTCCTGAACCTTTGCCCAGACATCCTCCTTCTTCTCCCAATCGAAACCGACCGAAGCCGCCTTCTCGCCGATGCGGAATGCCTTGACGAGTGCCGGAAGGCTACGAGGAACACCGCCCAAAGTGCCGCTCTTGCGATTCTTCTTGCGGAGCTTCAGCGCCTCCCAATTATGCTTCACCTCTTCTGGTGTATCGGCGTGGATGTCGCCATAGACGTGGGGGTGGCGGTAGATGAGCTTATCGCAGACGCCATTAGCTACATCTGCGTAGTCGAATGCACCCTCCTCCTGACCGAGCTTCGAGTAGAAGACAACGTGCAGCAGCAGGTCGCCCAACTCCTCTTTGATTCCCTCCATATTGCGGTCGGTGATAGCATCAACGAGTTCGTAGGTCTCCTCGATTGTATTGTTGCGGAGCGACTCAAAGGTCTGCTCACGATCCCAGGGGCACTGCTCGCGCAGTGTATCCATTACCTCCAAGAGGCGCAGTGTCGCCTCAGCGTGTTTGTTGCTCATATTGACTAAAACTATTTATATCGCAAAGTTAGTGTTTTTGAGAGAAAAAACGTATCTTTGACAAAACTATTTACTTTTCGTTCTTTTATGTGTTATAATCAATACACGGATTGGTACCTATCTGTTAACTAAATTGAAAGGATTTAACTTAACAATTAAATGAAAAGACGAATATTATCATACATAATGGCCCTGGTTACGGTCTTTACGGTGATATGTGTTCCGTTGTCGCTTTCAATAGATACATCAGCATTGACACCTACTTACACTATGTCATCTTCCTATAAGAACAGTAAATACTACAAGAATCTTACGGGGCTTGAGTTGACAGCTGACCAACGAACAGATATTGTCCGTGTCGCATTGACACAGCTCGGCTATCATGAAGGAAACTCTAA
>JAGBVQ010000136.1 GCA_017630245.1 Alistipes sp.
CCAAAAGAGCCTTGTTAGACTATTTCCACCTATTTCTTTTGAGCCGCAGCCTTTACCTTAATCTTGGTAAATGCATTCACAAGCGCCTCGTCAGAGTTCTTAGACGCGTCATACTGAACGGTAACAGTCTTGGCCTTAACGTCTACCACAACATTCTTTACACCCTTCTCGAAGGGGATGCTGTTGTAGACCTTCTTTGCACAACCCTCACAGTCGATATCGGTGCAGAATACGGTTGTCACGATCTGCTTCTCGACCTTAGCCTTCTTCTCCTGCGCGAAGCCTACACCTGCGCTCAACACTGCCACCAGGCAGAACATTAAAATCTTCTTCATAGTTTTATCTGTTTTTAGTTTGTAAAATTTCTAATATAGGTTAAATCTCACGCCGATATAGAACTTGCGACCCTTGAGCGGGCCCCACACCACCGACGAGTTAAACGATGTGTCGTAGGGATTTGCCCCTGCGGTCATCTTCTCGCCACCGAGCAGAATCGGATCCTTCTGCGTATAGCCGAGAATATTCTCGCAGCCGAGGTAGATGTCCCACGTCTTAATCTTATAGCTCACCTGCGCAAAGAGCATCGGGTATGGATCCGAGTAAGTATTCATACCTTTAATAGGCAGGCGGCTCTTTCCATTATACTGAGCCGTTACATCAAATACCCAACGACGGAACTTGGTCGCATATTGTAGATTGAGCAGAGTTTTGAAACGGCTAACCAGCGGCGACTCGACAAGCAGGGCCGAACCATCCTCGCGAGTGATGGTCTGCTTAGCATTGGTGTAGCGGAATGTAGCGAAGATATCGAAGCGCTCCACAGGGGTCCAAGTAAAGTCTACCTGATAGTTGTCGGTAAAGGATTTACCATCGGTCGAGTAGATATTCACATAGTCGGCACCCCACTCCTGATCGGCAATTACGCGATTGATAAACTCTGTACGGAAGTAGTCAAACGAGATGGTCGCATCACGATAGCCCACAAGTGTAAAGGTCTGCGCAAGGCTACCTCCAAAGGTTGCCACCGACTCCATACGCTGGAAGTCCGAAGTAAGGTTGAAGGGGGTATCTACGCTCGACTTATCGCCATTGAAGATTATGGTGCGGCCCGTAGCCAGAATACCGATATTGTCGGCAATCACGTTGGTCGAGCGGTAGCCCATACCAGCCGATGCACGCAAAATGGTCGTAGGCGTGATATTCCACTTGATATGGCCTCGAGGGGTGAAGTAGGCCTTGCGATAGAAGGTGTTATAGTCACCGCGCACACCCGCCACTGCCGAGAACTTCTCGCCCAGCGTATAGGTATACTCGGCATAAAGGCCGACCTCCGACTCAAGACGATCGAACGAGTAGAGTCTTTGCGTTGGAGCCACCTGAGCCGAAGCATCCACACCGATAAGGCTCGGCGAGCGTAGCGACTCATTATACTCATCTACCGTTGCCATAGCACCTACGATAAGTTTATGGCGCAGAGAGAAGTAGTGGTCGTACATCAAGTTTGCCAGCAGCGAGTGCTGACGCGCCTTATAGTCGTTAAGACCAAAATATGCATCCTCATCGTAGAAGTTGTAGTCGGCCACAAAGGCGATACTTGGGCGCACCTCCTCTTCGGTCTGCTCGTTGTAGACTCCAGCTCCCACAGGCGAGCCGATCTTGATATAGGCGTTGGCGTTCTGGTTGAGAATATCCGATCCGTAGATCTTCTTCTGCCAGAGCGAGTCGCGCATATCTCGTTTATAGTTGATATCGCCACCCAGACGCTCATCGCGGGTATACTTTGCACCCCAACGCACCTGCACGCCCTGCTCGGTCTGGTAGAGCCAGCGATTAGCTACATTTATCTGGTTCGAGCGAGGCATATCCCTCATTCCATCCTCGTTGCGATCGTGACTCTGGGTATCCATCGAGCCGTGTGCGAGGATTACGGTCGAGAGGCGCTTATCTTTGGTTACGGGGATTGCAGACGAGAGGTTAATCTCGGGCTTAAGTTCATCGTCAAAGTAGACATTCAAGAAGAGACGCTCCTCATCGGTAGGCTTGCGGTGCTCGAGGTTAATCTGACCCGTCATCGCCTCGTGACCAGCCGTAACCGAGGAGATTCCCTTCGACACCTGGATCGAGTTGAGCCACATACCCGGCGTATAGCTCAGGCCATAGGGAGAGCTCAATCCGCGCATAATGGGGCGATTCTCATCGAGAATCTGCGTATAAGTACCCGCAAGGCCGAGCATCTTAATCTGTCGCGCGCCCGAGATTGCATCGCTATAACCCACCGTCACCGATGCCGAGTTTTCGAACGACTCTGCCAAGTTACAGCACGCCATCTTACAAAGGCCGGCAAAGGAGATCATCTCATTCTTTACGATTCCGCCCTGCATAACGTAGTTACCGCTTCCGCCGGTGACCACTACGCTCTCCATCTCGACACCCTCGCTCAGGCGGAACTCCACACGCGAGGTCGAATTATCGACCCTCAGCGTATCGTTCGTATAGCCGATAAACGAGGCAACCAGACGATCATAACCCTTCACGCGGTGGATCTTAAACTCGCCCTCGAGATTGGCGCTCGTACCAACGTTGGTATCGGCCCAATAGAGAGCCGTTCCGGGCAGAGGCTTACCGTCACCGCCCACAACTACGCCGGTAACATCCTGCGCAGCAGCAAACTGCACAGCCAAAATTGCACTCACAGATGCAATTATATATTTCAGATTTTTCATTTTGATTTTTTGGTTGATTCTACACAATTTTGATTTTGCGGAGGTGGCTACAACTCTCCGTAGCAACTACCTCTTATCGAAAATTATGCAACAACCGGAGGGGCACGCAACCCGCCCAACGATATTAGCGGGGCATCATCCAACGGCACAGATAGCGGAGCTGTCGGAGATTCGCACACAGAAACAGATATGTTATCGAGCGACTCGGCGAGGGCACGAGGCAGCTCCATAACTACAATTTTGACCACTTTAGAGGACTTCTCTCCATCGACAGCCAAGGCACTATCTACGGGAGCTTCGTGCGAGTGAGTACACTCGCAGTGCTGCGAAAGCAAAGGATTCTGCTCAAGCAGAGCACATCCCTCGCACTTGCAACTATGGGTAGAGTGGTGGCGATGCGACGCGCAATCACACGTCAGCAACACGACAGAGTTCAACACCATCGCAAAGATATAGACGACCATCAACAGCGCCG
>JAGBVQ010000137.1 GCA_017630245.1 Alistipes sp.
CTCGGTAGAACCGCCCTCTCCGGGCTCATCGCCCTCTCCCTCATTGCCACCCGGCACAGGATCCGGTCCGGGAGTACAAGCTACACACAGCGCAAAAATCGGAAGAACCGCTGCCGCTGCAAAGAACTTTCTCATTGTTTGAAAATTGAATTTCATAATGAGTTTTATTATTAAATGTTCTACTAAAGATCGAAATCTACAAGAACCGGACGGTGATCCGACGGATCTCTAAACGAAGTGTGATACACCCACGGACCCAACTCATCCAACCAATCATCCATCAGGACAATCGAGTTAGTAATCTTGTTGAACATCTTGGGCGAAGCGTAGAGAATATCAATTCGAGCCGAGCCGGAGACCGATGTGAAGAAGTGGCTGTTATCCTTGGGAAATCTGTCGGTAACAACATCCTTCAGGTTGGTATTCTCAAGGATATGCTTGTGAGGCAAAAAGTATGTATCATCGAGCTTGTTGTTTGCATCGTAATACCACTTATCGTGGGGCGAGCGCGAGTTGGTATCACCACCCAGCAACCAATACTCCTCCTCGGCATACTTCGTATTATTTACCGTATTCTTCACGATATATTTCATCTCGTACTCGCGGAAGTAGTTGCCCTCAAAAGCATTCTTACTTGCCGTATCAGACGAACTCTTACCGGGGGCATAAGCCTGAGGCCACATATGGCAGCTCACGACGTTAATCTTCTTGCCATTATACTCAATAGTAAAGTGACCCGCACCGTGCGAAATATACTTCGCGCCATACAGACCAGCATCATCGGTGTCGGTGAAGGCTTTGATAGTCTTGATGGGGAACTTTGCCGTTACGGTCTGGGGATAGTTGTCGCGGTTACCGCCAACAGCAACGTAGCTGTGGCCATAGCGAGCAGCCACCTTATCCCAGTTATTAGGCAGATACTTCGACGACTGGCTTGTGCCCGACTTATCCTTGTAGATAGACTCCGACTCGGTCCAGATGCAGATATCCGGATCGTACTTCTTAACCCACTCAACAAAGTTGTCGTAGTTGTTGTGCTGGTCAGCAATCACACCATTCTGGATGTTGAACAGAATCACACGCAGGTTGCTGTTGTCCTTCCAATCGTTAACCTTGCGCACCTCAAACTTGTCGATATAGAAGCGCAGAGTGCTACCCTCGATTGTTGCATTCTGGAACGAGAGTCGCGTACCATCGGTTGCACCACTGATTACAACCTCGAGGTCGTTCCACTGATTCTCAACAGTCGATGACGAGGGGCGATGGAGAATGTTATCCACCGGAAGTGAGAGAACTGCAACGTTCGAGTTGTAGGAACAGTTAACTGCATTGAAGACAATGCTTCTACCATTAAGTTTTGCGCTCTTGATCACACCGCCATATTGCGCTCTCAGCTCAATACGACCCGAGAAGTCGTTCTGTACTGCAAAGCGAACTTTAACCTTCACGTCGCCGATAGTTCTGTACGAAAGCATCTGGGGCAAGGTGATAAGACCACGGCAATCCGCAGCACCCGAAAGGATGTAGCCCGGATGCTCCTGAACGCAGTAGAGGTAACGCCAATCCGCAAGGTTGCGGCTTGCGATATAGCTATCCGAGAGTTGGTGAACATCGCCAACCATCTTTCCGGAAACGTCATCCCACACCTTAGGCTGGATAAATCCTGCTCCGGGATTATTGTAGGGAACCTCCACGAAGGCGCTCTCGTAACCGGTCAACGCCAGACCCGAAGTTTCGCCCATAGTTGCAGCGCTCGGCGAGAAGCCAAAGCCCTTCTCACCCTTCATAACATCACCACCCCAAACGAAGTTGTCGAAGCCCTCGTAGAAGAGCAGGTCGCTCTCGGAAGCATAGCTCATCGAGACCGGAAGCACCTGACCTGCCTCGAGAGTCAAAGCTGCCGAGGGGAGGAACTTCGCACCGTGCTCCGAGTCGCAGATCGTGATCTTCAGACCCTCGGGGTAGTTGCCCGGGGCAATCATAAGACGGAAGTTGGTGTTCTTCGACTCGTCGAGCTGAACGAACTCTCCCTTGTTGGTACAGTTCAGAGCCACGAAATCCATTCCCTTCTGCACCTCAAATGCGCCACTCTTAGCAACGTAGTTCGTAACACCCGCAACGGCATTGCCTGCAGGATCCTCGATCTTGATTGACGAGATCTTTGCCGTACCTCTAAGCTTGAGCAGAACCATTGCAAAACCATCGTTGAAGATAAGCTTGTTACCAACGTTCTTCGAGTAGGCTGCATACATCGGGAACGACTTGATGTTCGACACGGCAAAGTGGTGCATCTGCGAATGGGGCAACATAACACCATTGGTTGTCGACTCGTCATACCACTTGTCCGAGGTCGAAGTGATCAGCGTAGCGTTATAGCTCGACGCCTTTGCCACCTCAACGTAGGGGCGGGGGCTCTCCTCATCGGTAAGCTCCACCTTATAGGTCTCGCCATTCATCACAACCGATGATTTACTCAAATCGCGGGCCGTCATATTGGCTGCCGTACGGGTAGCATTCTTCTTCTCCATAAGGTAGAAGCGCACCTTGCCGTTTACAACCGAAATGTCCTCATAAGGGCCATACTCCTCGACAATCTCCTCATCGGGTTTCACGTCTGAGTCATCGGGCAGTGGCTCACCAGCCACCGAGAGAGTCATCATCGGAACAATTGCCAATGCTGCAAAAAATCTCTTCATCAAATCAAAATTAAATTTCATAGTAAGTAGTATTTTTAGGGTTTATAATTAATCTTCTGGGTAAGCTGCAACGAAGAGATTACGCTTGCGAATCTCATCTTTGATTGCATAGAGGTCGCTCAGGCGTACATCACCCACAACGTACGAGCAGCTCTCGCTGGTGTAGCTCTCGCGAACCTTCAGGAAGTTGAACAGCGCACGATCCTCCTCGCTCGAGTAGCGCAGGTAGATACGGAAGACAAAGTCATCGGTATACTCGGGCACAACCTCGGCGTTGAGTTTCTTGTACTCATACTTATAGTTGTAGTGGCAAGCCATAATATCGCTCAGCACGGCCGAGCCGGTGGGATAACCTCCCGCACCACGGCCGAACATAAACTGCTTATAGTAGAACTTGCCCTTGATAACCACTCCATTGAACTCATCCTCAACGCTATAGATATACTTGTCGCGCGAGATAAGATGGGGCATAACACTCATAATCATACGACCGTCAGGGAGCTTCTCGACGTGAGCCACGAGCTTGATACGGCGCTTCTTCTCGGTAGCAAAGCGGATATCGTCATCGCTCATCTGTGAGATACCATAGACGAAAATATCATTCGGCGAGACGTAGCGACCGAAGGCGTGCATTGTGATAATAATCAGCTTGAAGAGCGAATCGAAACCGTCAATATCGAGCGAAGGATCCGACTCGGCAAAACCCAACTCCTGAGCCAACTTCAGCGCTGCGGGGTAGGACATATTCTCGTTAAAAATCTTCGAGAGGATAAAGTTCGACGAGCCATTCAGGATTCCCTTTACCGAGATGAGCAGGTCGTTATCGTAATACTCCTCAAGGTTACGAATCACGGGGATACTGCCACACGCCGAAGCGTCATAGAGCAGCGGTACCTGCTTCTCGCGCTGGATGGCAATAAGCTCCTCGAGGTGGTAGGCGAGCATCTTCTTGTTGCCCGTAACCACCGGAATACCCGCCTCAAGGGCGCGCTTTACAATCTTGTACGAAGCATTCGCATCGTCAACAAGCTCAACCACGAGGTTAATATCTCGATCATTGAAGATATCATCCGGATTATCCGTAAAATCGGCCTTCACACCGCGATCCTTGTTGATATCGCGCACACAGATGCGCTTGATGTGAGCCTCCTTGAGAGAGGTCTCCTCCAGCACATCATAGAGTCCGCGACCCACGGTGCCGAATCCGAAGAGTCCTATATTAAGTACACCTCTGTTCATATCTATTTTTGCATAAAGTTCTGAATAATCGTATTGAGTTGCTCCGCCTCAACCAGAAAACCATCGTGACCAAAGTCCGAGTCGATGATGTGATACTCCACATCGGGGATATTGCGCACCATAATCTCGTGGTCCGAGGGCGGGAAGAGTATATCCGAGGTGATCGAGACAACCAGCGTCTTAGCCTTAATTCCCTGCAGCACCTCCTCAAGCGAGCCTCGGCCACGCGAGAGGTTGTGCGAATCGACCGCTTGCGAAAGGCGATAGTATGAGTAGGCATTGAATCGGCGGCGGAGCTTCTCGCCCTGGTGTTGCTGATAGGTCGTTGCACGATAGCCACGCAGCCTCTCCTTGTCGGGGTCCTGCTGCGTGCGGTCGTAGGCAATACCTCCGCGATAGCTCAAAAGGGCAATACTTCGCGCAGCTGCCATACCCGCCGCACCCGCATCATCCCTGCGCTCGCCAAAGGTATGGTCGGCCTCGATAGCCATACGTTGCGACTCGTTGAATGCTATAGCCCACGGCTTTGACTGGGGTGTAGTGGCGATAAAAGCGGCTCGCTTAGCAAAGTCGGGTACCTGCACCGCCCACTCCATACATTGGAAACCACCAATCGAGCTACCTATAAGCAGCTCCACCTGCCCGATACCCAATCTCTGGGCCAGCAAGCGGTGGCAGTGGACCATATCCCTCACTGTAATCTCAGGGAAGTCGCCATACCACTTCTCACCCGTAGTCGGATTGACCGACAGAGGGCCTGTGGTGCCGTAGTGTGAGCCGAGGAAGTTGGCGCAGACAACAAACCATCGCTCGGGGTCGAGAAATCTTCCACTCTCGACCGTGTGCTCCCACCAATCGTGTACCTCCGAGTTGGCCGTAAGCGCGTGGCACACCCAGATTACGTTATCCTTCTCGGGCGAGAGGGTGCCGTAGGTAGAATATGCCACTGTAAGGTCGGGGAGCGAGGCTCCACACTCCAACTCTATGGGCTGGTCGAAATATGCGTACTGTATAGCCATCTCTATTCGTTAAGAGCAGCCGCAAATGCCTGCTCGAAATCATCAATCAAATCCTCAACATTCTCCAGACCGGCCGACAGGCGCAGCAAGGTGGGTGAGATACCTACTGCTGCCAGATCCTCATCGCTCAGCTGCTTATGAGTGGTCGATGCGGGGTGTGTAATCACGGTTATCGAATCGCCGATCATCGTCATATTGGCCACCAACTTGAGCGACTCCACGAAGCGCACGGTCGTATCGAGCGAGCCCTTCAACTCGACGGTCAGCACAGCTCCCGCTCCGTGACGGAAGTACTTTTTGGCCAACTCGTGCGAGGGGTGATCCTCGAAACCTACATAGCTCACTCGCTTTACGAGCGGGTGCTCGCGGAAATACTCCGCAAGGCGACGAGTAGACTCCACCGAGTGCTTCACTCGCAACGAGAGGGTCTCCAGACCGAGCTGCATCAAATATGAATCGAATGCCGAAGGCGAGCAACCGAAGTCGCGCAGACCATCCACGCGGCACTTAACGATATAGGCCATATTGCCGAAGGTCTCCCAGAACTTCAATCCGTGATAACCCTCCGAGGGCTCACAGAGTGCCGGGTATTTGCCGTTACCCCAATTATAGGTGCCGCCATCGACAATCACACCACCCATTGCCGTGCCGTGGCCATTGATCCACTTGGTTGCCGACTCGACAACGATATCAGCTCCCCACTCCAGCGGTCGGCAGAGATAGCCTCCGGCACCAAAAGTGTTATCGACAACAAAGGGTATATCGTGGCGATGAGCCATCTCGGCTATAGCCTCCAAGTCAGGAACATTACAGCCCGGGTTACCCATCGACTCAACATAGATCGCCTTGGTACGCTCGTCGATCAACTTCTCCATCTCCTCAACACTCTCATCCTTTGCCAGACGGCAGTCGATACCGAGCTTGCGGAACGAGATTTTGAATTGGTTGAATGTTCCGCCATAGAGGTAGGGCGAAGCTACGATATTGTCGCCCGCATCTGCCAACGATGTGATGGCGATAAGCTGTGCCGACATACCCGACGAGAGAGCCAATGCTCCCACGCCACCCTCGAGAGCAGCGATGCGCTCCTCGTAGGCCGAGGTTGTCGGATTTTGCAGGCGGGTATAGATATTTCCGAACTCCTTGAGCTCGAATAGGCGTGCCGCATAGTCGCAAGTGCGGAAGTGGTAAGCCGCCGTGGGGTAGATTGCCACACCACGCGAGCCTGTCTGGTCGGGGTGATAACCACCGTGTATCTGGAGCGTCTCGAAACGCAATTTATTCTCTGACATATTTCTCTGTTTTTATTACTCTTTTACCCTATACCAAAGATCGATTAAAGGGGTGGAAGTTTTAGGCTTGCGAAGATGAGATAACCGGAGTTTACTCTGACGTAAATGAGGATTTTCTCATCAAGCGTAACGCAAAAATTACCCTCTTTATCGATCTTTTTATCTTGATGCTACTGAGTTGTCGCTGATTGTGCCCATCGAATCCAGTGCCCAAGTTCCGTGCGCACGCAGCACCTGCTCGACGATATCACGAACACATCCCTTACCTCCGCCAAACTGCGAAACGTAGCACGAAGTCTCGATAATCTCCGAAGCTGCATCGGCCGGACAAACCGGAAGACCCACCAAACGCATACACTCCAGATCGGGAATATCATCACCAACATAGATCGTATTCTCGAGGTTTACACCCTCCGCCTCGGCAAACTCGTGGATTGCCTTAATCTTATCCATACAGTTGGTGTAGAGGTGCTTTACGCCCAGACGCTGCATACGCGAAGCGAGCAACGAGCCGAAGCCTCCCGAGATGATGCAGACCTTATATCCGTGCTTGATCGCATAGGAGAGGGCATAGCCATCCTTGGCATTATAGCGGCGCAGAAAATCGCCATCGGGCAACGGCATAATGCTGCCATCGGTCATCACGCCATCTACGTCGAAGACAAATGCCTCGACATCGGCTAATCTCTCTTTGAAGTTTCTTTCCATATATTCTGGCTCAGTTTTTTATAAATTTCTTGTAGTTCGGGCCTGTCGGCGAGCATTCCCAAATGTCGCTCGATGGTCACCATATCGTTTCGCTTGGCCGGGCCGGTCTGCACAGCCGAAGGATCTCCGCTCTCGATAGCCTTGCGTGCCGTCTCGGCTATAAGTGGGGCAAGAGTCGAAAAGGGCAACCCTGCACCCTGCATAATATCGGCACCCACGGCATAGAGGTGATTCACAAAGTTGCAGACAACGACTCCTGCCAGGTGGGCCTGTGAGCGTATCTGCGAATCGGACTCGATGACCGTTCCGCTCAACTGCTTCGCAAAGGACTTAACATCGGCGAGTAGAGCCTCGTTTGCCGCCTCGACAAAGAGAGGAATCTCCGAAAAATCGACTTCGCGACCAGCAGTAAAGGTCTGTAACGGGTAGAGCACGGCTCGGTTTGCAAAGCGAGAAGGTATCGCCTCGAGCGGTTGCGAGCCTGCCGTATGCGCAACAACAGCCTCTTCGGGAAGGGGCAACGATTCGAGCAGAGGCGTTATCGCCGAGTCCGAAACGGCAACAAGGTAGAGATCAGCCTTCGCGATGCAAGATGGCTCATTACTCCACTCACACGCCGCAATTTGGGCAACCTTGCGACCTCGCTCAGGGTTACGGGCAAAGATCTGTCGCACCTCGACACCGCGCTGGTGGAGCGCTCGTGCAAAGCCCTCGGCCACATTGCCGCTTCCGATTATGACTACACTCTTCACTACTGCTTCGATGTTTGAATATCTACCAATTTCAGATTCTGCTCCGAAGCTCGAGCCTCACTCTTTATGCGCTCAAGCTCCACGCTAACCTCCTGCAACTCCGCGCTGGAGTTGAGGTCCAAATCTATACTTCCGCTCTGCTCAACAGCCTCGAGGATATTATAAATCGTGAATGTAGAGACCTCCTTGGCCGGCACGAACTCCTCCTCAAACTCCTTTCCCTCCGAGGGAAGCTCGATAAGAAGCCCCGCCTCGACAAGCGAGCGCAAAACCGAATTGACAATTCGAGTCGGCAGGTTCAGAGCCTGCTTAATCTCCGAAAGCGAGATTGCCCCCTTGCCCTTCACAAAATGGCGAATAACGACCAACATCGTAGCCAGAAGCACCTTGCGACGCGAATCATAGTTGACGTGGAGCGACTCACGCTCTTCGTCAAACTTGTCGATATTCTGGTATGCAAAGGCCAACTCTCCGCCAAACAGAAGAATCATCCACGAATACTGCACCCACATAAGGAACAGGGGTAGTGCAGCAAAACTTCCGTAGATGGCGTTGTAGGAGGTCATCACCACCTGCAGGTAGAAGTATCCCCACTGGAAGAGGATAAAGGCCGTACCTGCAACAACTCCAGCCATAATGGCCGAGCCGATACGGACTTTCGTGTTGGGTATGATGTAGTAGAGGAAGGCAAACATTACCCACATCACAACAATCGACATCAACTTCGAAACCCAGACAACCCACGCCGCCTCAATGCCGCCAAAGAGACTCTGTGCGTAAGTATTGATTCCGTTGGCTGCAGCCCAGAGAATAGGAGCGGCAACAACAACTGCAATATAGTCCGAATATTTACGGGCAAGGCTTCGCGTAGAGGTCACCTCCCAGATATTGTTGAAGGCATCCTCAATCGAGCCGAAGACACGAATCACCGCCCAGAAGAGGGTGATAATACCCACCGCAGCAACCACTCCGCTCTTGGTATTGTCGAGAGCCTTATTGGCAAACTCGACAACGTAGTCGATAATCTCGGGATTCTTCGGAAAGAGCGAGTAGAGGTTTGCGATCAGATCCTCGATAATGCCGAAGCCTTTGACAATAGCAAATACCACCGCCAGGATCGGAACGATCGAAATCAGCGTGTAGAAGGTCAGCGCAGCACAACGCACCAAGGTACGATGCTCCTGCAATCCGCGAGCTGTGTAGAAGAAGAGTTTGTATTGGCGCACAAGCCAATTAAGCCACGACGAACGGAACTCCTTGCGGAAAATCGTATCCGTGAAAAACTCTAAAATTTCCTTTACCGACATAATTTTTCTCGATTTGAACTACCAAAGGTAGTTATTTTAATCGTATCGCCAAAAAATTAGAGCCAATAGTTGTAAATGCGATTCGCTCTCCGCCACCCTCTTTCAGCCCGGTCTGTGCTATCAGGCGCTCGGTCGAAAGGGGAAAATCGCGCTTCAAGATCTGCACCTTGCGACCCTTCATTTCGCGCTTCAGGCGCTTGGGATCAAAGGGCTCGATTCGCTCGATTTCATAGACCCGGGCAAGGAGTCCCTCGGGGCGCTCCACGGCAAAACCATATCCGTTCTCGCTCCAAATATCGGCCTTATTCGCAAGATGAACCCTCGCCAATCGGCACTTCTGCAACGCCACATCGGGCTGCACCAACCAGCGATAATTTTCGGGCTTAAACTCGGGCGTTACAAGCACCGTTTTTTCTGTCGATTTAGCCGTATAACAACCTAATCCTAAGGCTGTTGCAGTAACATCACCTCCACTATCTCCGCCTACATATATAAGCACCTCTTTACACTCGTCACCAAGCGAAACAACCTCAACCGAAGAGCCCTTAAAGAGGCGCTGAGCCTCCTCCACATCAAACATCGGCGAAGCCTTAATGCAGACCCTTTCGGCAATCGAGCGTAGGCGCGGCATAAGCGAAATCATATCGGGAGAACAATCTTCGAGCCGCACAAGTTTTTCGCCCTTTTCGCCTCGGCGGTCGGGGTCGGCATAGCACCAATCGAAGCGCTCGCAACAGGAAGCGACATACTCGGCCGAATCGGCACAAACGACTTCAATATTTTTTACACCTAACCTTCTGAAATTTTCACGGGCAACCTCGGCCAGGAGTTCATTGCGCTCGATGGTAACCACTCGCTCAAACTTTTTTGAGAGATAGAGCGCATCGACACCAAGCCCACAAGTCAGGTCGAGCACCGATCCACCCGAGAGGGGTTTGTGTGCAGCGCACTCTTCGCTTGATGACTGCTCGAAGGCGAGCGAGGGGATAATGCAGCGAGCGGCATAGTAGGAGGGGAGCTTCTTCTGCGCTCGAGAGAGATATTTTATCTGTGTGGCCACCTCGGCGGCGTGAACAACTCGCTTATCGAGAGCCACAGTGAGCGGATCGCGCGAAATGTTCTCTTCAATGGCCTTGCGCAACTCAGGCTCACAAAGCAGATTATATTGTTCAAGAGTTATCATAGGGCAAATTTACCGATTTTTTCGTTTCGGTATACCCTAAAAGTGCAGTTATTGCTACAGCAATAGCATAAATTATCCAAACCGCCCACATTGGAAGCGAAATTTCCACAGCCGACCACTCCCATCCTGCGACCATTTCGATCACAAAGTTAAGATACTTGACCACGGCATCGAGAGCAAAACCCACCAATCCCGCAAGCGGAGCAAAGGGCAGCGCAATCCACACAACCGAGAGGATAACCACCAGATATGCGACAACAATAACTAACGGATTCAGTACGATTCCTACCAATGAAACCGTGCCAAAGATGTGCGCCACCAGCGGCATTGTCGCAAGGCTCGAAACCATACCAACGACCATCGTAGCCATAATCGCATTGAGCCAACGCCTCTGGGTTCGCAGCGACCGCATCAGCGGAACACCCCACACAACAATGGCGAAGACGGCTATGAACGAGAGTTGGAAGCTGCAATCAAAGAGGTAGTCCGGCCGATAAAGCAACATTGCAAATGCAGTGAAAGCCAACGTGTTAAGCGAAAGATAAACCGACGAAGCCGCCACCGAAAGTTGTAGTGCCGAAAACATCACGGCAGCCCTCACCACACTCGGCGAAAAGCCGCACATCGCAGCGTAAATCCATATCGGCACAACCACCGCAACGGCACGAATCACCTGCCCGTGGCGCAACAAAGGCAACCACGCCAACAACAGATTGAAGAGCAGAAAGATTATGCCGACGTGCAGACCCGAGACCGCCAAAATATGAGATGCACCAGCACGGGCATAGGCCTCACGCAACTCGGGGGTCATTCCCCTACGATCACCCACTGCCATAGCCCCGACAATGGCGGCCTCATCACCCGAAAGTTTCAGGCGCGAGAGGCGCTCGATAGCGATGGTATGAAGATTTTGAACTTTTCTATTTTCGACCTTTACGACATCATCCGCCCTCAAGAAGAGTGTTCCCGAAAAGCCGCGATGCAACATTAAACGGCCATACTCTCCCTCCTTTTCGGGGAAGGGTAGGATCCGACCCAAAGCCTCGATACGTGAGCCGAAATCGGCATTAACAAGGGTGTCGAGCAAGAGATTTACACGCTCGGAGGAGGGGCGCACCCCTTCCCCTTGTTCATACTCGACAATTCGCGCCGGCATTACGGCAAAACCTTTGCGAATCACCGCATTATCCTCAACTTCAAGAGTCAGAAACGCACGTTCGTTAGGAGTTATCTGTGGGCTAAAACCACGCATTGTCAAAATCGCTCCACCAAACAGGAATAACGCTACGGCAATATAAAGATTAGCCACCCTCTGCCGAATCATCACTGCAGCCAAAACCAGACAGAAGAGCACTCCGCCCCACATTACCCACCACGGTACAACCACCGAATCGAACAGCGCAATACCCGCCATAGAGAACACGGCAGCAGCCACCATAGGGTAGCGATTTACAGTCGGCTTATTCATAATTTTCGTGGGTTGTGGAACTCTTATTTCGGGAATAAAGATAGTAAAATTACCAACACCTACACCACAAACCACTGCAAGAAATCACCCCTTGCCCGAAAATCAATAGAAGAGTGCCTTTGGCGAGAAGATTAGCAGACCGAAATTGAACGAAAGGTAGGTGTTCTTCCAACTCTGCAGATCATACTTGGTAAAGGCGAGGCTCACCGGACCGAGTGGCGTGTGATAGACAATCGAGAGATCCGCAACATAATGCCACTGCGAAGAGGTGTAGGTCCTATCGCGGAACATCGTGTAGAAGCCGGCACGAACCATCAAATTCTCGACAATATTGAAGGTCGGCATTACACCCACTGCAGCAAAACGTGCCGCGCGGAAATCGGGCATATAGATCATATTCGCGTGGGGTACGGGGGCGTAGAGCGGCGAGGACATAATAGTCGTCGGAATGCTCTCGAACTCGGGGTGGGTCGTGAATACTCCGTCCAGACGATAGCCAAACGAGAACCACTTCACGGCCGGCAGCCTGAAGTACTGCTCCCAGCGCAACTTGCCACCAAACCACTGCTTGCGTTGCATACGATCAACAGCCAAATCCGAAGCACCAACAGGTCGCTTGTACTTATCTTGGCCATAGATGTAAATGCCCGAAAGAGAGAGGTTTGTGCCTCGTGTCGGGAAGATTCGATGGTCGAGGGTCGAGCGTTTCAACTCGAGCTTCGTACCCACGAAAGTAAAGCGGGTATAATCTGTCCAATTGACCATTCGGTAGAGACTCTCGCCACCGTGAAGCACCGCCTGCAGAACGCTCTTGCGCGTGAGGGCAAATCCGGCCGACACTGAGCCGAAGTGCTCTCGGGTCTTGATGCGCTCCGTGTTATCCACACCCGCCAGGTGACCGAAGTTTCCGTAGAGAGTGTTCATCA
>JAGBVQ010000138.1 GCA_017630245.1 Alistipes sp.
GCATCGGCTTGATCTTCACGGACTCTTTGGCAAGGACTTGCTTGTGGGTGTCGAAGATCATATAGAGCAGTATCAGCGCCAGCACCACACCGAAACAGATGCGGAAAATGGTGTCGTTGATATGGGTGGCAAGCAGCGAGCCTCCGATGTTGCCGATGATTACGGGAATGGCCAGCAGCAGACCACTCTTGAGGCTGAACATCCGCTTGCGTATGAAGGTGACGGTGGCGGCCAGATTCTGCATCACAACGGCTATGCGGTTAGTTCCGTTGGCAACCGTGATGGGGAGTCCGAGGACCATAAAGACTGTCATCGTGATAACCGTACCACCACCTGCGATGGTGTTTATCACGCCAACAACAATGCCCGAAATGAGCAACATCAATATTATATCGTAGGTCATATATCGTCAATAGGAATGGTTGTGAATTGAGAATTGAAAATTGTGAATTTGTCGGCATCTTGCCAAGTCGGGAACTTTTCTCGAAATACCTCCAACTCCTGCAGATCGAGCTCTGCGGTTAAGACACCCTCCTTTTCGCCCATCTCGGCGAGACTCTCGCCCTTGAATCCGATGATGGCCGAGTCGCCCGAGTAGCGGGTCGTCGGGTCGGAACCTATACGGTTAGCGCCGATGACGTAGGCTTCGTTCTCGATGGCACGAGCTCGCAGCAGCGTCTGCCACGCAAAACGGCGTGAAGCGGGCCACGAAGCGGGGTAGAGTGCAACATCGTAATCTCCACGATTGCGACTCCAGACAGGAAAGCGCAGATCGTAGCAGGTGAGCAGCAACCAACGCAGACCTCCCCACTCGACAATGACGCGCTCTGTGCCGGCGGTGAGTTGATCGGCCTCTCCACCAATGGAGAAGAGGTGGCGCTTGTCGGAGTGCGTAATTTCGCCAGAAGGTTTTACGAAGAGTGTTCGGTTGTAAAACTTGCCTTCCGCCTCGATAATTGCCGTGCCGACAATGGCGCAGTTACGGTGAGCTGCCACCGAGCGCATCCACTCTACCGTTTGACCATCCATCGGCTCTGCAATAGAGGTGGGGTCGGTCGAAAAACCTGTGGCAAACATCTCGGGCAGCACGATGCAGTCGGCCTCGAGCGGAGCGATCAAACGCTCTACTCGGGCGAGATTGGCGGGAATGTTGCGCCACTCGATATCGTACTGACAAACTGCTACACGATGTTTCATAATAACAAATATAGCAAAATAATTCTTAAATCTGTGAATTGTTTTGTATTTTTGCCACGATAAAACACAAATTTTATGAAGGTAGGTCAGATTCAGAAGCTTAAAGTTGCGCGTATTTCCGACTACGGATTGTATCTGGTGGATGAGGAGCAGAACGAGGTGTTGCTCCCCAATCGTTATGTGTCGCTCTCGGATAAGGAGGGGGATGAGAAGGAGGTCTTTGTCTATCACGACTCGGAGGATCGTCTGGTCGCTACGACCGAAACTCCGACAATCAAGGAGGGCGAGGTTGCCTATCTGAAGGTGGTGGATAAGTCGGTGCACGGTGCATTCCTCGATTGGGGTCTTACGGGTAAGGATCTCTTCCTGCCCAACCGTAACCAGCAGGGTGGAATCATCGTGGGTCGCAGCTATCTGGTTTGGCTCTATGTCGATAATATCACGGGTCGATGTGTAGCGACCAACAAGTTTAAGGCCTTTGTCGATAACGATATCATCAGCGTAAAGCCCCGTCAGGAGGTCGATATCATTATCGCCTCGGAGAGTCCGATAGGCTATCGCGTGATTATCAACAACCGCCATTGGGGTATGATCTACAAGAATCAGATCTTCCGCAAGGTGGCCATCGGCGATAAGATGAAGGCCTACATTCGTCGCATTACCGACGACAACCGCATTGATGTAAGCCTTCAGCAGGAGGGTTTTGCCGAGGTGCAGAACTCGGCCGAGAAGTTGCTTGAGCTGGTGCGTGCAAATCGTGGATTTTTGCCGGTGAACGATAATAGCGCTCCGGAGGCGGTTATGGCTGCTACGCAGATGAGTAAGAAGGTCTTCAAACGCTCGCTCGGAGTGCTGCTCAAGAGGGGCGATGTGGAGATGGTTGATGAGGGTATCAAACTGAAGTAACGAGATGGCAAAAGTAACTACGGCAGAGCGTGTATCGCGCGAGCAGTCAGATAATTATGTCTTTCAGCGCTCGTTGCTGGCCTATCACAAGGCGGCGGAGTTGATCTCGGGCGATGTGCTCGAAATCGGCACGGGCGAGGGGTATGGCGCTGAGGTGTTGGCTCCTCGAGCTACTCGCTACATAACCATCGATAAGACTACTCCCCTGAATCTCTATCAGGGATCGAACGTCGAGTTTGTGGAGGCTGCGGTGCCACCTATCCCTGCGGAGAATAATTCGTTTGACTATGTCGTTTCGTTTCAGGTTATTGAGCATATAAAGCGCGATTTCGACTTTGTGCGTGAGGTGCATCGTGTGCTGAAGCCGGGCGGTAAATTTATTGTCACAACGCCCAATGCTCCGATGTCGCTCACTCGCAATCCTTGGCACGTTAGAGAGTATCGCCCCGAGGAGTTGACCAATCTGCTCGAGTGCAGCTTCTCGAAGGTTACCCCGTCGGGAGTCTTCGGTGGAGAGAAGGTTATGGAGTATTATGAGAAGAATCGCCGCAGTGTGCAGAAGATCACCCGCTTCGATCTGCTGCGTCTGCAGTATATTCTGCCACGATTCCTGCTCAAGTTGCCTTACGATCTGCTCAATCGCTTCAATCGTCGTCGCTTGCTCAAGAAGAATACCGAGCTTACAACCTCGATTGCGATGGATGACTACTACATCGCTCCGGTAGGCGAGGGTTGTTTCGACCTATTCTATATTGCCGAGAAGTAATCGTTATTTAGCTATAAAAAACAGACAGGGAACTTCCTCGCGGAGTTCCCTGTCTGTTTAGTGCCCGAAGGTCACTATGCATACTTGAAGGTCGACTCGTCAGAAACGGTCAACTTCTTGCGTCCCTTTGCACGACGCGCTGCCAAAACCTTGCGGCCGTTAGCAGTAGCCATTCTCGCGCGGAAACCGTGCTTGTTGATTCTCTTACGACGAGAAGGCTGGTAAGTTCTTTTCATTGCCATAAC
>JAGBVQ010000139.1 GCA_017630245.1 Alistipes sp.
ACATCTTTGTTTAGGGCACAAAGATATATCTAAACCCCTTACGATGTACCGCAAAAAGAATTAAAACACCACAAGTGATACAATCATCCTCAACATTCTAAATTTCCACTAAGGCCTCCACCCAATCAGTTAAATCATTTAACCTCATTTTTTATCTTTTTCCGAATAATTCTGGAAATACCTCCATATAATTAGTACACTTTTGGGAACACCCAAAAAGATTATTCTGGGATTTACCAGGATATTATTTCCCCATCTTTGCGGTACTACCTGTGGCATATTAATTTCGATAGTCTTAGCGGGTGTGAGATAGCGCTCGGGGAGGTAGAAGTCGAACTTTGCCGCTGTGGCGCCCTGTGTAGTGAGTAGAGGGGGGATCAATCCCCTCTACCCTATGGTTTGAGGATTACTCCTCTAATGTAATCAGCGAAAGTCGGATTACTTAACAACTGTCCAATTGCCATCTACCAACTCAACAGCGTAGCCAGCGGGAACATTACCAGAAGTTACTGCTGACTCACCAACCAATGCAGACGCAGCAATAGAGACCTCAACAGGCCACTCTGCGGAGCCTGCAGTCACGAAGAGGTATACATCACCCTTGAGCTCTGCGCCCTCCTCAACAACGAGCTTACCAGAGTTTGCGTGAGTGCTAGGATCGTGGAAGAAGATAGACTTGTTTGTACCCTCAAGTGTAGAGCCAGCCTTTACATAGAGCTCGTTGGTTGCCTCAATACCGTTAAGGAACTGACGAACAGCACGGTAAGGTGACTTAACAGTAGAATTATCGATAGTAGTTACAGCGTAAGTACCCTTACCGTTAGTAAGGTTGTCAATACCATATGCCATATCGGTACCACCAAGGTGCTCGATGTTTACATTCTCTACTGTAAGGTTTCCACCAACAACATTGGCAATAACTGCAGAGTAGCGAGCCCAACCGCTGTTGATAGTAGCCTCAACCTTCATTATACCATTCTTAACCAGAAGAGTACCCGCATTCTTGATAAGCTCATAGTTCTTCTGAGTTTCATCGGTAGAAGAGAGTGTGTTGCCACCGAGGTCAATTACCGCGTTCATATCCTTGCTAATGGCAATAGTTCCTGAATACACAATGTCGCTCAACAAATATGCATCCTTACCAGCTGCAAGTGTTGCAACAAGCTCATCGCCGGTAGAAACTGCAGAGCTACCGTCGATTTCGTTGTAGCCTGAATCACGGCCAATAACATTACCTACAGTTGTAGGCTCTGTATCCTGATAGCCGTTTGTCAAATCCTGCTCTACTGTAACATCCTCAAGAACACAGTTCTCGACATTTACACCCTGAGCAAGACCAAAGAGACCACCGAGGTCACGGTAAGCCTTAATAGTTGTATTCTTAACCGAGCAGTTTGCAACCTGTGTACCTGCGTTGCGAACACCATTTTTAGTGAACCAAGCAGCACCGATAAGACCGCCAGCCTTGTCGCCATTGTCGTATGCACCATTTACCAACTCAGGAGTTGAAGTGATAGTCGAATTAAGAACGTGGCAGTTCTCAACAACGAAAGGAATCTTTGTGTTGCCGGGCAAGTTGTTAACCCAAGCTACGATACCTCCTGCGTAGTGATTGCTGTTGATAGTGGCATTCTTGATAGTTACATTCTTAACAGTAGCGTTGTATGTGTAACCAATCAAACCAGCCACATCGGCACCATTACATACCATATTCTCGATAGTGTAGCCGTTACCATCGAAAGTACCACGGTAACTATTCTTTGTTGACAAACCGAGTGGAGTCCAGTTGCCTTCAGCAGAACGAGTTGTAGGAAGAACAATGTCATTCATCAATGTAACGTTGGCAGTAAGCTCGCCAGCATTGATCTTTGCAGCAACCTCCTGCAAACCTGTAGCAGTTGCAACGCTATATGTGTTAGACTCTGCATCGTAGTAGTAGTCTACATCTACCTGCTGGCCACCCTCGGGTACCCAAGCATCAACACCCTGAACATCGAATACGATAGGAAG
>JAGBVQ010000140.1 GCA_017630245.1 Alistipes sp.
AGAAGAACTCCATCTCCTCCTCGCTCTCAAAGACCTTGCGAAGGAGGTTACGCGGATCCCAATCAATCAACACCTTTCCGAAATCGAGAATAATATTTCTAATCATAGCTCTCTAAATTTTCTGCAAGTTAGCAAAATTTCAAAACATTTCGGATAAAATTCAGAAAAATCATCCTACCCAAACCAATAGAGGTCGCATAACAAGAGAAATTTTAGACAAATAAAAATCCCGACTCCTCATTTTGGAGTCGGGATTTATTTCGAGAGAAGTTTTATAACAAGAGTGCTTCTACTAGAAGTACTTGCTACGCAGGTCTACGATGTTAGCCATACGCTGTACGGCAACGAATGCAGTCTGCTGCGACATTGCCTCAGCCATAGCCTGAAGGCGTACCTTCTCAGCCTCAGCGCTCTGCGACTCACCTGCAGCGATATCGGTTACAACGTATACATAAGCAGCCATATTACCCTTAATCGGAGCCGAGAGAACATCCTTCTCGGTTGTCGATGCGATAGCGCCTACCAAGCGAGGCTCAACACCTACGCCATTGATATAGAACGAACCGAAAGTTACACCGTCAAAATCGGTAACCTCCTCACCGCACGATGCAGCAACCTCATCGATAGTTGCGCCCGACATCTCGCCTACGATCTGAGCATACTTCTTATCGCGGAGGATAGCAGTCTTAACCTGATACTCAACCTCCGAGAGGGGCTTGTAGTGCTCGTCGTCGATCTCGGTAAGAACAGCTACTACATAGTCACCGTCAACCTTGAAGATCTCCGAAACATCACCAACCTTTGCGTTGTAAGCCCAACGAACAATCTCGTACGAACGATCCAAACCACGAACTGTACGCTCGCCGTTCATCACGTCAGCAACACGAGGAGTTACAGCAGCCTCAGCTGCAGCTGCGTTGAACTTCTCAACCGAGCCGTTTGCATTTACAGCGAACGAGCTTGCTGTGTTGTGGATATTGCGAGTAGTAGCAGCCGATGCAACAACGGGATACTCAAGGCGAGCAACCTTAACGTGCTTCGAGCGACCCTTAACGCCGTCAACCTTTACAATCTGGATTGCGCTGCCCATAGCGATCTTTACGATATCACCCTTCTTTGCATTCTCCAGAGGAGCAACGAACTCAGCAGGAAGAGCCGAGAAGGGAAGGGTACCAATCACACCACCCATAGCTGCAGTCTCAGCCATCGAGCTGTTGCGAGCAACCTCAGCAAAGTTTGCGCCACCCTTAACAGCCTTGTAGAGGCTATCAGCGAGCTTCTCTGCGTCGTACGACACAACGATGTGGCTCAATGTGAGCGAATCTGCAACCATCTTGCTATCGAGAACGCGAGCAACACTCCAAACATCGTTTGCGAGCTCGGGACCAAAGGTCTTACCAGCCATCAGAGCCGAAACCTCAGCCTTCGAGAGCTCATCCTTGCTTACATAGCGATCATCAATCGAGCCGTGGCGGTTCTGGCGAACAAACGACTTAACATCAGTTGCTGCTGCGAACTCTGCAGCTACGCCCTTAACCTCGTTCTCGATTGCTGCCATATCCTCTGCAGTAGCCTCAACATCGAATACTACATAAGACATAGTGCGCGAAGGAAGCTGTGCGAACATCTCCTTGTGCTCGTTGTAGTACTTCTTCATCTCGCCCTTGCTAACAGTGAAGATCGAGTCGGGAAGCGACGAATATCTGCGAGCAACAACCTTACCTGCGAAGGTATTGTTTGCGTTACGCACGCCATCAGCAACCTCCAAAGCATTAACATACGCACCACCCTTCACAAGGCCTGAGAACTTAGCGAGCTGACGCTCGAGTGTAGCCTGCGAATTGAGGTAGTTCCATACCTGCTGCAACTGAGGATTTGCCTCCGACTGCGAAAGGAACTCATAGATTGCTGCAACGTTGTACTCACCTGTTGCGGGATTAGCGAATGCACCATAGAATACGTTCGAGGGATACTCACCCTTAACCATACCCAGACGCTCAGCCTCCGACACCTCAACGCCCATCTTCTTGAAGCCGGGGATCAAAGCGTGCTTAGCAACAAGCGACTGCCAAGCGCCCATCGAGAAGCGCTCGTCTGCCTCCTCATCATAAGCCTCAGCGCCACCGTTATTGTTCTTAGTTGTCTCATACTCGTTGTAGTACTCCGAATAGAGAATCTTATCGCCGTTAATCTCACCGACTTTGGGGTCATTGCCACCAAAACCCATCTCATAACGAAGCGAGAAAATAAACGCCAACAAAGCAAATGCAATCACAACTGAAAGCACAATGCCGAATTTGGTTCTTAAATTGTTTAGACTTACCATATTACTTAAATATTTTATAATTAGTCAAAAGAGTTTCCAAAGATAGTAATTTTATTCCGAAATATAGCACTTCGCCTCTATTTTTTTTGCAATATTTCAACTCGCGCCAATTCCAAGCGAGAACGAGTGGTCCTCAATATCTTAATTCGCAGATTCTCAACCGTCACAATTTCGCCGGCAACGGGCAGACCGCCATAGTTATAAATAATGTATCCGGCCAGCGTATCATATTCGTCACTCTCCTCAATATCAAGCGAGTAGCGCTCGTTCAGATACTCCACATCCAGGCGGCACGAGAATACATACTCATTCTCGCCAACCTGCTTCTCGACCATCTCCTGCTTATCGTGCTCATCCTCGATATCGCCAAAGATCTGCTCGAGCACATCCTCCAACGAGATGATACCGGCCGTACCGCCAAACTCATCGATAACCACAGCGATATTGCTCTTGCTCTTCATAAATCGCTCAAGCAACTCCTGCAAAGGAAGCGTTTCAGCCACAAAATCGACATCCATAAGAACCTCATCAAGGCTCTTGGGGTGATGGAACAGGCTCTTTACATTGACATATCCGATGATGTTATCGATAGAATCCTTCCACACAAAGATTCGCGAATACATCGACTCGACAAATCTCTCGGTCAGATCCTCGATAGTTGTATCCTCCACATCAACAGCCTCGATATCCACACGCGAGATCATACAATCCCTCACTCTCAAATCGGCAAAATCGAGAGCATTCTGCAGGATCTTAATCTCCTGATCTGCAGGCTCGTGCTGAATATCGTTATTGTTGCTGTCAAGCAGGTGCTCCAAATCGCTACGATCAAATCGCATATCGACCTCTCCGGTCTCGCTCTTTCGACCGAACAGGCGCAATATGCCATACGAGAGCAGCGTAGTGAAACGTGCCAATGGATAGAGAATCAGATAAAACAGATAGATTACCGGCGCGAAAAACTTGTAATAGAAGTTAGGTTTCGAGCGGAATATCGACTTAGGTATATACTCTCCGACAAATATTACAATGATGGTCGGCACAACTGTCTCGAGCAGGAACGACCCGCTATCGGCAACCTCGTGCCAGCCCAGCGCGTAGGCCATAGCGCGAAGCACCACCGACATACAGAGAGAGTAGATAACCAATGCGATATTGTTACCCACCAGGATCGTGGTGATATACTGACCCGGATGACGAGCAAAGATATCGGCAATAAAGTCGAAGATACGACTCTGCTTTCGATCAATCTCCAGCTTGAGTCGATTCTTGTTCAAGAAGGCGATCTCCATACCCGAAAAAAAGGCGGAGAGCAACAGCATCAAGACGATGATGACCACAGATGTTACTATATCCTCCATCGCTTACTCTACGTTATCGCTAACACGCTGAATCTGCTCAACCTTCTGGATCTTCTCGGCCTTCTGAATCTTCATTCGGTTCGAAGCCGCAGGAGTCTTAATCTCCGTAGTCCTCTTTACGCCCTGCTTAGGCTGCTGACTGAGGCGTCGTGCGCCCTCATTCAGTTTCTCGGTCGAGCTACGTTTATCGGTTGCCGAAGGAGATGTCTTAATATCCGAGCGGTGCGAGGTGCTGCTCTTTGATGAAGAGCGTTTATTGTCAGACGAGTTTTTCGAAGAGAGGTCTGCCGAAGGCTGCTCCGACTTCGACACGGCGGTAGAGTCCGGATTCTCGGCCGGATCCATATTTACAAGCATCTTTCCCGACATACGGCGGAAACGCCACTCCTTCAGCTCCTCGTCCGATTCGAAACCCTCTCCCATAAAGACATCGGTGCCCTTGACGATTTTCGAATCGACATTCGAGTAGATACGGCCCGTTTTCGAGTTCCAATAGAGCTGCTGGGTATAGAGTTTCGTACCATCAGCTTTCTCGACCACAACATCACCCTTTGCCTCCCACAGCTCGCGATTCTCGTAGTAGATGGCATAGTTTGCCACCAGAACGGCATTCACTGTCGAGAGCGAGTCGTTTTGATAAGTGGTAATGCGGATACCCTTACGGAACTCACGATAGGGATCTGCAGCCAAAGTATAACCCTCCAACAGAGCCGTTGTGAAGTGATACGATCGGCGACCATTCTCGGACATAAGAATCGTCAGATTCTCGCTTCGCTCGGTCATCAACGTTTCGTTATTCACACTCTCTGTTGTCGCCTCGGCATTGCCACAAGAGAATAGCAAGATAGCACTTCCCATCAAGGAAAGTGCTACCATAGCATATTTTCTTATAGCCTTAATCGCCATAGACTACTGCGGACGGAAACGAACAACAGTCGACTCACCGCGAGCCACACCGCAACCTACAGTGTAAGCCGAACCCTCCTTCAACTCGTTGAAGAAGCACTCCTCAGCGGTGGGGAAGTACTTGCGGTATGTTGCCATATACTTCTCAGCATCAGCCTTAGTCTCAGGCTGTGCATCGAGCAACGAAACCGCCTTGTTCATCTTCTC
>JAGBVQ010000141.1 GCA_017630245.1 Alistipes sp.
ATATGGCTTGGGCTGCTACTTAACCAACTCAAATCCCTGCTTATCACCGCCAATAAAGCGATAAAGACGAGCATCGCAATCCTGACCCTCTTTGGTCTTTTTGCCGTGAGCAGCATAGAAATAACCATCGCCAATGGCGCAAAGACCTTTCGCTCCGATATTGTCGTGCCAACCACGAATCTCGGGATTCTTCGGGTCACGATCCCCCCTGTCGAGCAGTGAGAGCACCTTACCCTTCTTGATATACTCTACGCCCTGCAGCCACTCCTTGCGCGGAGCCTTCGAACCATCAACAACGAAGGTCGAGAAGTTAGCAAACTGCTCCTTCTTACCCTTATAAACCGCCATAAACCAGAGGTTTGACTCTGCATCGTACTCCAGATTCTGCACTCCATAAGTGGTGTTACCCGTGTAGGCGAAGTAGTAACTTGCAGGCTTCGAAGGTCCGTTGCGGTGCATATTATCCTGCGAGAGCGGAGCCTCATACTTTGCCCAGCCTCGAGTATCGTACTGCAGCAGTACCTGATAGTCGTTATCCGAGCGATCCTTATCACGGTAAACTCCGTAAGCCACAGTCAGATAGTGGCGGCCGTTGCTCTTACCGAAAGCGGGGCCGAAGGCCACGCCATCGATGCCGCTACAACCCAAACGATGAGGTGTCTTTGCACCCTTCTCGGTGGGAACTTCAGCCTTATAGTCCGCAAGAACTGTGGGCAGGAATACCGAAGTCATAATGCCATCCTTCTCGGCGCTCATACCCTCACGGTTAATCTTCTCGACATCGAAAATAGCGATATAGAAGCCATCCTGAAGGGTTTTATCCGACTTCTCCTGACGCATAATACCCTTGCCGATTGCATCGTTCTTGTACTCCAACGAGCCGTAGAGGCGACCATCCTCATCATTAAAATCGATACATCCGAGGTGGCCCAAAAGACCCGTAACCGTACCTATCACATTACCCTGCAGGTCGGTCTTGACGAGCATTGTGGTAAACGAATAATAGATGTGTTTACGCTCGGTATCGAGAGCGATACCCTGAACGTGACCGGCACGCCACATACCCGTATAGATCGAGCGAGGCATATCCTTCGGCGCCGGAGCTTGAGCATAGAGCGATGCACCACCCAAAACGAGGGCAAGCATCAGAGCAAAAAGTTTCTTCATTACAATATATTTTTACTTATCTTTCAGCAGAGTGGTCGATGTCGCAAGCCGAGCAGTTGCCACCACAACCGACCGATGGGTCATCCGAGCAATCTGCCTGACCAATATCTTCACGAGTCTCCTGCACGGCACATTTTATGCCGAGTTTTTGCATATTCTTATTAGTCGAAATTTCGCTATCAATAAAGTGACCCTTGGCGATGATTGTTATCGACAAGCCGAGGACAAATATCCCCACGGCACCTATTGCAAAGAGTATTACTACCAACCAAGCAGGCATAATTTCAGTTTTTTAACGCTTTAACTTGTTTTTCCGACTACAAATATATAAATTTGTGAGTTATTTTGCAAAAACGTTGCCTTTACTGCATCTTGATTTGTGCAGATGGCCCGACAGAGGGCTACGGGCAGAGATTATTGTGGAGGAAGAAGTATGAAAATTGTAATATCGGGAGCCGGCGAAATGGGTAGCCACTTGGCAAAGATGCTGAGCGGTAATGGTCACGACATCACCGTAATCGACAAGGAGGCAAAACTCCTGACCGAGGTAAGCAGCCTTGCCGACGTTATCACGGTCGAGGGCGATGCCACAACCTTTGCGGTACTACGCAAAGCGGCTGTTCGCAAATGCGACCTCTTCATTGCGGTGGATCACATCGAGAACGACAACGTTCTCTCGGCAATTATGGCCAAGCAGCTCGGTGCAAAGAAGTCTATCGCCCGTATCGACAACAACGAGTACCTGGAGCCCAACAATAAGGAGATGTTCATCAATATGGGCATCGACTACCTCTTCTACCCCGAGAAGGTGGCAGCCGGCGAAGTTATCAACCTATTGGGCCACACTGCCACAACCGAGTATGTAGACTTCTCAAACGGCAAACTCTCGCTGGTGGTATTCCGCCTTGAGGCCACATCTCCGCTGGTTGGTCGCACGTTGGCAAGTCTTGCAGAGGAGGATTCGGTGCTGAGCTTCCGCACGGTAGCAATCTCTCGCGGTGGACACACCATCATCCCTACCGGCGCTGATGGCTTTATGGAGGATGATATGATCTATGTCATTACTCGTCAGGATTCGCTCCACAATGTTATGGCTCTCTCGGGTCAGACCGACGTAAGGGTACAGAATATGATGATTCTTGGTGGCTCACGTATTGGTGTTCGTATCGCAAGTGAGCTGCAGGATGAGGTTAATATCAAACTTATCGACTACAATGCCGAGAAGGCCTATCGTTTGGCAGAGTTGTTGGACAAGACCCTCATTATTAACGAGGATGGCCGCAATACCGAGGCGATGATGGAGGAGGGTCTCTCGAATATGGATGCATTCGTAGCCGTAACGGGTCGTAGCGAGACCAACATCCTGACTGCAATGCTCGCAAAGCGAATGGGTGTAAAGAAGGTTATTGCCGAGGTCGAGAACCTCAACTACATCAACCTGGCCGAGAGTATCGGTATCGACACGATCATCAACAAGAAGCTGGTGACCGCATCGAACATCTTCCGCTTCACGATGTCGACCGACGTACAGGCCATCAAATGTCTGACAGGTAGCGACGCCGAGGTATTGGAGTTTATTGTCAAACCCAACTCTCCGGCGACAAAGTGTCGCATCAAGGATATGGGTCTGCCGAAGGATGTGATCATCGGCGGTATTGTCCGTGGCGACAAGGTCTTTATCGCAGTCGGCAACACCGAGATCAACGCCTACGACCGAGTGGTGGTCTTCGCTATGCCGTCGGCCATCGACAAGATTGGTTCCTATTTTAACTAACGATAACGGAGGGGAAACCCTCAAAAAAAACGAACATAGTTCTTTGACTCAAACTTTATAAGTGAACAAAACCGAAAAGATGTGTAAAAAGCTATAAGATTTTTTTCGGTGTCACTTAAAGGTAGAATTTTACAACGGCTCTTTCACTTAAGAATGAGGCGTATCGAGCGTATGGCAAGCAACCCTCTGGAGGCTCAATATGATGCACTAACAGAGGTCTTGCGTTTGGGCGAGATGAGCGATTTCGGTCGCCGCTACGAGGTCGAGCGAATTGAGACTATCGAAGATTTCCAGTCGCAAGTGCCGCTATCGGACTACTCCTCGATGGGAGGTTATCTGCGACAGATGCTCGACGGAGAGGCTGACGTTACTACGGAGGGAAGAGTTCGGCTCTTCGCCCGCTCAACGGATGCAGAGCCTCTCCGCAAGTATATCCCCATAACTCACCATTCGCTCTGGGGCAACCATCTGCGAGGTGCGAGGGATATGGTAGCGCTCTATATGGATGCCCACCCCTCATCGCACATCCTCGACGGGAGGTGCTTGACGGGAAGCGGTTGGTGTAGTCGTGTAGGCCGGGCTCTGGTCGGAGATCTCTCGGCGTTACTGATCCACCAAACCCGCTTTATGAGCGGTTGGCTCAGGGTACCACGCACGCAAACGGCCCTTATTGCCGACTTCGACAAGAAGGTCGAGAGAATCTATCGAGAGTGTCGCAATGAAGATATTTCGGTAATTGCAGGTAGCCCCTCGCTCTCTCTTGCACTGATGCGCAGAGTATTGGAGTTATCGGGCAAGCGGGACCTTCGTGAGGTGTGGAGCGGATTGGAACTTATGACACACAGCGGAGTGGGATTTACACCCCATCGGAGCGCCTTTGCAGAGATCTTTCCGCACGGGGATATACGCTATATGGAGAGTTATATCACCCCAGAAGGATTCTTCGCCATTGCAGACAATCCTTCGCGTGAGGATATGTTGCTAATGCTCGACTACGGCACGTTTTACGAGTTTCGCAGCGGCGATAACATCGTACCGCTCGAAGGCGTCGCAACAGGGGTACCCTACGCTATGATTATAACCTCGACCAACGGATTGTGGAGGTATGAGATAGGCGACATTGTAGAGTTCACCTCAACGGCACCCTACCGATTACGCATCGTAGAGCGCACAAACAGAGAGTCAAAAAGCGATAAACGAGAAGATTGAGAAGAAAAATAATATAAAAACCCGAACGAAAATGTACATAGCAATTGCAGGCAACATCGGTAGCGGTAAGACCACGCTGACCGAGATGCTCACAAAACACTACGGCGCTAAAGCCTACTACGAGGATACGGACAATCCGTATATCGGCGATTTCTACGAGGATATGAATCGTTGGGCTTTCCAGCTTCAGATCTACTTCCTCGGTGCTCGCGTTCAGCAAACTCTCGATATGTTGGCTGACGGAGCAGACAACATCTTCCAGGATCGCACGATATACGAGGATGCCCACATCTTCGCCGACAACCTTCATCAGATGGGACTGATGTCGGGTCGTGATTTTCAGACCTATATGAAGATCTTCAACGTATCGTCGGATATGATCCCCAAGCCCGATCTTCTGATCTACCTCAAGGCGAGTGTGCCGACGCTGATTACTCAGATTCAGCGCCGCGGTCGCGATTATGAGCAGAATATCGACGAGGCTTACCTCCAGCGCCTGAACGAGAAGTATAACAACTGGATCGACAACATCTACGAGGGTCGCATTCTGGTTATCGACAAGGATAGTGACGATTTCGTGGCCGATCCGACCGTATTCGAGCGCATCTGCTCGGAGCTGGAGCAGGTTAGAGCCTCACTGGATAAATAAAAAAACGCACCCAATGTCGCTACCCGAGAAGTTTGTCGAGCGCGTATGTCGCGATATGGGCGCCGAGCAGGGCGAGGCTTTATGTCACTCTCTGCTTGCAGATATGCCCACATCCATACGACTAAACCCCCGCAAGCCCTTCGCCCAACCGGAGGGAGAGAGCGTGCCGTGGAACAAATATGGCCGCTACCTTGCCGTGCGCCCGTCATTCACGCTCGACGTGGGATTCAACGCCGGAACGTACTACGTTCAGGAGGCCGGATCTCAATTCGTAGGACACATTCTCGAGGGAATGGATATCGAGGGAGCACGCCTACTCGATATGTGTGCAGCTCCGGGCGGTAAGACCACACTCTACTCGACTCTGGTCGGAGAGCAGGGCCTGGTCGTAGCCAACGAAATCGTTCGCAATCGTGCAGCCATCTTGGCCGACAACGTGCGCAAATGGGGCGTAGGTAATGTGGTTGTAACCAACAACGAGCCTCGCCATATAGCCGCCTTCGAAAATTGGTTTGACATCGTTGCGGTGGATGCCCCTTGTTCGGGTGAGGGTATGTTCCGCAAGGATGAGCAGGCTCGCGAAGAGTGGAGCGAAGGCAATGTAAAGATGTGTGCAGCTCGCCAAGCCGAGATTTTGGATGAGGCGTGGAAATGTCTCCGCGACGGAGGTCTGCTGATTTATAGCACCTGCACCTTCAATCACGATGAGAATGAGGGTACGATCCGCGCTTTGGCAGAGCGTGTAGAGGGCGAAATCGAGCCGGCAGAGGAGATTCACTGCCCCGAAGATTGGGGTATAGTCTGCGGCAGAGAGGGCGTATGGCAAACATTCCGTTTCTATCCGCATCGCACCAAGAGTGAGGGTTTCTTTGCTGCCGTAGCACGCAAAACTGCGACAGGTGCACGCCGCCTAACACCCAAGCCTCGTCGCAAGATAATCAACGACGTTGGCGGCAAGCGCAAGGAGGAGCTATCGCGCTGGGTAATGAACCCCTCGCAGATGCGTTTTGCGGAGGTAGCCGACACTTGTTACGGATACTATAGTGCAGTCTACGAGGACGTTAAACATTTGGCCGAATCACTATCGGTAATCTACTCGGGAGTGGCTATGGGTCGCATCTTCGGCACAACACTCAAACCTGAGGCTGCGCTGGCATTCTTTGCGGAGCTAAACCGCGATGCAGTAGCCAAAGCCGAGCTAAGCAAGGAGGAGGCTCTGCAGTATCTGCGCAAGCAGGAGGTGGCGGTGGAACGATTCAAGGAGGGAATGAATTTGGTCGAGTGCGAGGGTTGCGCCCTGGGTTTTGCCAAACGCATTGACAACCGATGCAACAACCTCTTTCTCAACTCATTAAGAATATTGATGAACGATAAGTAAAACCATAACAATATGGCTGATAAATTATACTACTCGATGAGCGAAGTTGCCGAGATGTTCGATGTAAACCAGTCGCTCATCCGCTATTGGGAGTCGAAATTCGACTCTCTGCGACCCAGGAAGAACAAGAAGGGTAATCGTATGTTCCGCCCTGAGGATATCGAGAACTTCAAGATCATCTACCACTTGGTCAAGGAGTGCGGAATGACCCTCGATGGAGCCAAGCGTGCGATGAAACAACAGGGAGCCGAGAAGGTGTCGCGCAATGCCGAGTTGCTCGAGAAGTTGCAGTCGGTGCGCTCGATGCTCGCCGAGGTACGCGAAATCCTCAAGGATGGCGAGGGCGGAGCTCTGCTCGACGAAGATCTCTCTGAGGACGAGGCTGTTGCCGACGTTACCGAAACCGAAGAGGCCGAGAAGCCCAAGAAGAGCGCAGTGAAGGTCATTGAGCCCAAACAACCACGTCGCAAAAAGAAGAAGGAGGACGACCAGCGTCCGCTCTTCGCATTCTACGAACAAACACTCTTTTAGCAATGACTATCAAGGAGATAACCGACCTTATTGAGGCGTTTGCACCCCTCGCATTGCAGGAGTCATACGACAACTCGGGACTTATCGTTGGTCGCCCTGATGATCAGGTGCACAAGGCGCTATTGGCTGTCGATGTAACGGATGAGGTTATGGACGAGGCCGAGAGTGAAGGTTGTGATATCATCATCACCCACCACCCCATCATCTTCCACCCGCTCAAACGCTTTAACTCGGCCAACCAGGTCGAGCGATGTGTCGAGCGTGCCATCCGTCGTGGTATAGCCCTCTATGCTTGCCACACCAACCTCGACAGCACAGCTGAGGGTATGAGCTGGCGATTGGCTACTATGCTCGGAGTGAAGACTCTGGAGGTTCTGCAGCCCACCGCAGCGGGCGAGCAGAGCGGATTCGGTGTTGTTGGAGAGATCGAGGAGCCGATGCCTACCGAGGAGTTTATGCATCACCTGATGGAGGTTACTGGCGCCGAGGTTGTACGCCACAGCGACATCGCAACACCGACCGTAAGTCGAGTAGCGGTATGCACGGGTTCGGGAGCCTTCCTTATCGGTGAAGCTCGCAAGGCCGGAGCCGATATTTACGTCACCGCAGACCTCAAATACAACGACTTTATGGCCCCTGATGGAGCCCTTACAGTGGCCGATATCGGACATTTTGAGAGCGAATATTGCGCAATTGAAATTTTATTTGATATTTTATCAAAAAATTTTCTTACCTTTGCGGTTCGCAAGAGTGAGTGCTCTCGCAATCCGATAAATTATTTGACAAAATAAATTTAACACGATATATGGCAACACAGAAAAAGACAACAGAGGTTGATTACTCGATGCAGGAGAAGATTGCAGCTCTCTACGAGTTGCAAAAGATTGATTCTCAGATTGATGAAATCAACAAAATCAAGGGTGAGCTTCCTTTGGAAGTTCAGGATCTGGAGGACGAAATCGCAGGTTTGAACACCCGCATCGCCAACATCGAAGCCGAGATCGAGGAGATCAACTCACTCTCGAAGCAGCGTAGCCGCGAGAAGGATCAGGCTCAGATGCTTATCGCAAAGTACAAGGAGCAGCAGAACAACGTGCGTAACAACCGCGAGTTCGACGCTATCACTAAGGAGATTGAGTACCAGGAGCTCGAGATTGAGCTTGCTGACAAGCGACTCAAGGAGTACAATGCCGGAATCAAGGTTAAGAAGTCTGCTTTGGCTGACGCTCAGGCTGTTGTAGCAGAGCGCACCGTAGACCTCAACGCTAAGAAGAGCGAGCTCGACAGCATCGAGGCAGAGACCGCTGAGCAGGTTGCTTCACTCGAGAAGAAGGCCGAGAACGCAAAGACAAAGATCGACGAGCGTCTGCTCACCGCATACAACCGTATCCGTCGCAACGTTCACAACGGTCTTGCAGTAGTAACAGTTAATCGTGATGCTTGCGGTGGTTGCTACAATCGCATTCCTCCCCAGCGTCAGGCTGACATTCGCCAGGGCAAGAAGCTCATCGTTTGCGAGTACTGCGGTCGTATCTTGGTAGGTGGCGACGAGGAGTAGTTTTCTCCACAACCGAAAAACAATAGAGGGTGGCTCAAATCTCTGGGCCGCCCTCTATTTTATATATAAGTAGATAACCCTACTTGCGTGGGAATTGAAAGAGTATAGCCAAGATAAGCATAATGCCTATACCCACGGGATAGTAGAGGTGAGGAATAATCTGCAACGGAGATACTGCCGCCAGACCAGAAGCCATCAAGAGTTGAGCTCCATAGGGAATCACTCCCTGAACAAAGCACGAAGCGGTATCCATCAAGCTGGCACTACGTCGTGGCGACACACCGAAACGAGCAGCAATATCACGGGCTATGGGGCCCGCTGTGAGAATTGCGATGGTATTATTTGCAGTGCAGAGGTTTGTTAGCGCTGTCAGGGCCACAATCGACGCCTCGGCTGTGCGACGGCCTCCGATACGGCGCGTGAGCAGTGCTATCAAGTAGTCGAAACCTCCTCCGCTCTTCACTACATTCATCAATCCGCCCGCAAGCAGCGTAACCAGGATCAGCTCGAGCATCGAGCCCATTCCCTCGCCCGCCGCAGCAAACGCAGAGACCACATCAAACGAGCCGCAAGCAAAGCCGATAATATTCACAACCAGGATTCCTATCATCAAGACTCCCAGCACGTTAATACCTGCCAAGGCACAGATAATAACCACCACATAAGGTAACGCCCTAAACCACTCGGCCGACTCGGCAATCGCAACCGCCCCCTCGGACATATCGGCAAAAAGATATATTCCCAGCGTAGCCAATGCCGCAGGCAGCACAACCAATAAGTTGGTGCGGAACTTATCGCGCATCTTACAGCCCTGACTCTGCGTAGCGGCGATAGTTGTATCGGATATAAACGACAGATTATCACCGAAGAATGCACCTCCAACAACAATAGCCACAGCCCACGCCACATCACAACCCATCTGCTCGGCAAGCCCCGAAACTACAGGGGTCAGCGCCACGATAGTACCTATCGAGGTGCCCACCGACATCGATATAAAGCAGGCTGCAATAAAGATACCTGCTGGCAAGAATGCATCGGGTACAAATCGCAGTGTAAGTTGCACCGTTGCATCCACAGCGCCCATCTGTTTTGCAGACTCAGCGAAGATTCCCGCAAGTACGAAAATCCACACCATATACATAATATTAGAGTTTGCTGCACCCTGCGAGAAGATCTCTACACGCTTGTACAAAGAGTCGCCTCGCGTGATTGCGATAGCATATATCGCAGCCGTCACGAAAGCCACACCGATAGGTATGCGATAGAAATCGCCAGCAAGCAATGCTCCCGCAAGGTAAACCACTAACAGAACTATAATCGGCGAAAGCGACAGCAACCCCTTTTTATGTGAAATGCTCATTTCCAAACTACCCTTTTACAAAATTAGAGCGCAAAGATAACTCAAAATGAGCGATTTTTCAAAATCTCGCCACAAACCGCAAGGTGATTTGCACCTAAAAATCAGGATAGTTTTGTATATTTGTGCTCACAGAACGAATACTCCGCACAAAATGAAATTCAGAACAGAGATAAACATAAAACCTTTCGCCGAAAAGATCGACCACCAAAGCCATATCTTTTCGATTGGCTCGTGCTTTGCTCAATATATGGCCGACGAGCTGCTGGAAGCAAAGTTCGATATATGCTCAAATCCCTTTGGCGTAATGTTTAATCCGGCATCTATCCACGCTGCCCTGCATCGCCTTGCAAAATGCGAATTATTCTCGCATGAAGATATTGTCTTCGATCGTGATCGTTGGTTTAGCTACGATCTCCACTCCTCTTTCGATGAGATCAGTTCACAATGCATATTAACACAAGCCAATGCATCGGTTGCTGAGGGCAATATGCGATTAGAGGATGCCGATTGGGTTGTTATCACCTTCGGAACGGCGTGGGTCTACACCCTCAACGAGAGTGGCAAAGTGGTCGCCAATTGTCACAAACAACCCGCCTCGAACTTCACTCGCCACCGACTTTCGGTCACAGAGATTGTGGAGATGTATGATGAGTTGATGCGGGGTATGCTGGCCGACAAACAGGTAATTTTCACAGTCAGTCCCGTGCGCCATTTGAGCGATGGAGCAGACGAAAACTTCTTAAGCAAGGCGACACTCAAAGTCGCTGTCGCTGAGATAGTAGAGCGATTCGACAACGCCCACTACTTCCCGGCCTACGAGATTATCAACGACGACCTGCGAGATTATCGTTTCTATGCCGATGATTTGTGCCACCCCTCGACATCGGCACGCGAGTATATCCGTGAAAAATTTTTCGGTGCGATACTCTCGCCGAAGAGTCTGCAACTACTGCCCCGCATCAAGAAGATTGTTCGTGCGAGAGCACATTTGCCATTTGAGCCTATGGGCAAAAATTTCAAGGAGTTCTGCCGCCAACAAATCCAAGAGATTGACTCTCTACCCGAAATCGATTTCAGCGATGAGCGCGAATATTTCGCAACTTTCATTGAATAAACTGCAATAAAGGGCGCATATTGAGTAGTATTACAAATTTATTTGTAAATTTGTCGCTCAATTTTATTTTATTGCTATGTCAAGAGGATTTTTCAGAATAGTTGTCACTTCACTTTTCGCATTGGCGAGCCTTACGTCGTTTGCCTCGGAGCGTCCACGACTCGTTATCAATATCGTCGCAAGCTCGATGCAGGCCGATGATCTGCAACGCTACTACGACGGCTTTGGTGTCGGAGGTTTTCGTCGCCTGATGGAGGGCGGTGCTCAGTTCACCGAGTGTCGTTACAACTATATGCAGACCACAACACCCGTATCGCTAGCAACCCTTACAACGGGAGCTATGCCCTCAACTCACGGAGTGGTATCGCAGCGCTGGAGCGACTATGTGGATAATAAGATGATCGATCTGACGCTCGACAAGACGGTTGTCGGCCTCAATCAGAGAGAGGGCAAGGGTGCACATTCGCCTCGCAACCTTATAGCTCCGACCATTTCGGATGCTGCCTATAAAGCCGACAGTTGTAGCCGCCTGGTCACCATCGCCACCACCCCCGTATCGGCAGTGGTTATGGGTGGACAGAAGGGATATTCGTTCTGGATTGACGAGGAGCGTTGTCGTTGGACAACATCATCTTACTACACTCCCTATCTACCCACTTGGGTCAATGACTACAATAACGAGAATATGCCGATGCTACTCTCGGAGGAGGTTTGGCGTAGCCGCTTTACGGCCGAGCGCTATCACAACAGCCGCAAATCGACCATCCAGTTCCGAGAGCCCGCTACCTCAAAGTCGAGCCGTAAGAGTAAGGGCTCTGGCGAGTTTATCAACAACCTCGGCAAGATTACCCGCACACCCGTTGGCAATAAGGCGATTTTCGACTTTGCGAAGTATGCAATAACGAGTCTTAATCTGGGTATGGATGAGCATACCGATGTGCTCAACCTCTGCCTTGACCCTTCGCGCAATATCGCAAGTCGCTATGGAAACGAGTCGGTCGAGTACGAGGATATGCTCTACGCTCTGGATTGGGAGCTGGCAACATTCTTGGGATATGTTCGCACTCACCTCAAGAACGATGAGGCGCTGCTGGTTGTACTCACCTCCGACCACGGAACAAGCCCGGCATACAACCACGATAAAACGCCGAAAGAGCGCTTTAATGTTCGACAGTTCGAGGTGATTATCAACGCTTTCCTGAGTGCTAAATATGGTCAGGGACAATGGGTTTTGGGCTATATCGACCACTCGATATACCTCAACCACAATCTCGTCTACGAGAAGCGACTCTCGATTGCCGAGGTGCAAAACGAAGTAGCGACCTTTGCAATGCAGTTCCGCGGTGTATCACACGCACTCTCTTCGACCGCAATGCGAATGAGTTATTTCGGTAGCGGATATGCCCAGAAGATGCAGAATAGTTTCTACCCCCGACGTTCGGGAGATGTAATTATAAACCTTATGCCCGAGTGGATCGAGTTACAGGATGATGTAGTCTCAATGTCGGGTTCGATGTATGGATACGACACCCACGTGCCTCTGATCTTCTGGGGCGCAGGCATCACATCCCAGCGCAGCGACAACCCAGTATGTATGACGGCCGTAGCTCCGACCATTGCCCGCCTGATGGGTATCGCCGCTCCTGCAGCAAGCGAGGGTTCGGCTCTCAATGTGAAATAAAACAGAAAAGATATGAACGATAAGATTCAAAATGAGATTATAGATGAGTTCTCGGTAATCGACGAGTGGCTTGATAAGTACGACTACCTTATCGAGTTGAGCGATACTCTACCCGCCATTGCGCCAGAGCACCGCACCGATCAATACCTCATCAACGGCTGCCAGTCGCGCGTATGGGTTGATGCACGCATTGAAGATGGTAAGGTCTACTACTCGGCAGACAGCGACGCCATAATAACCAAGGGCATCATCGCGTTACTTATCCGTGTACTGAACGGTCGCTCTCCACAGGAGATTATCGACACCGAGCTCTACTTTGTAGACGCAATCGGCCTGAGTGAGAATCTATCGCCCACACGCAGCAATGGATTGTTGGCGATGATCAAGCAGATGAGAATGTACGCAATGGCATTTGCCGCAACACAAAATTAGAACAATGACACCGGAACAGATACTCAAAGTTGAGAAAGACATAGTACTTACCCTCAAAAACATATACGACCCGGAGATCCCCGTAAATATCTACGATCTCGGTCTGATCTACGAGATCGACTTCGACCCCTCGGGCGTGGCGACAATTCGTATGACCCTGACCGCACCCAACTGTCCGATGGCCGATATGCTTATCGAGGATGTAAACAAGCAGGTAGCAAAGGTCGATGGCGTAGAGTCGGTCGATGTTATCCTCACGTTCGATCCCGTTTGGGATAAGAGTATGATGACCGAGGAGGCCCTTCTTGAACTCAATCTACTCTAATACAACTCTATGGAAGAGGTTCA
>JAGBVQ010000142.1 GCA_017630245.1 Alistipes sp.
AAGTTCGAGACTGCTGATGCTTCGGCTCTTCACGACAGCGCATTTATCTACTGCGGTGGCGGTAACGGCGACACTAAGCGCTATCCCGATAACGTAACTATCAAGAACTGCTCGTTCACTGCTACTGGTGCAGCTGTTGAGGCTGCTGTAGCTGCTAAGTTCTGGTCGCTCAATGGCAACCTCGTAGTAGAGAATTGCCAGGCTGAGGCTCTCCACTCGCTCCTCCAGCTCACTTCGTGCGGTGAGGCTAACGTAACTGTTGACGGCGTAGCTGTTGCTAACGGTAAGAACGGTATCTCGTTGGGTAACGCAGGTAAGACCGTTATCAAGAACGCAAACATCTCGGCTCGCGAGTATGGTATTCGCGCTAACGGTTGCAAGGCTCTCACAACTATCGAGGCTTCGACTATCGAGGCTAACCAGCCCGTAATCGTTCGCAACGTTACTGTTGACGGCTATGTTCTCAACGTAGACGATGCAACTGTATTGACTCCTGGTGGTCACTACGATGTTATCTTCACTGCAAAGAGCGACGATGTTGATTACGTAGCTCCTTCGAAGTCGTTCACTTGCAACGCTCCCGAGACTCTTATGGTATATCCCCTCGTTGTAGTTACTGAGACTGCTGAGGAGTTGGCTGCTTGCTTGAAGGCTGACAGCAAGGCTATCAATGTAGTTTTGGCTAACGATATCGAGCTTCCTATCTCTTCGCTCGGTCAGCAGACTGGCGGTAGCGGTGAGTACAAGCTCGGTGGCGAGAACACTGAGTCTATCACTATCGACCTCAATGGCAAGTTGCTCAACGTAACTACCACTTACTGGTCGAACCTCGGCGCAAAGAACGCTAACGCTCTCTTCACTATCAAGAATGGTAAGATGACCAGCTCGCAGCCTACAGGTACTTGGAACTCGTACGATCTCTGCTTCTCGAACTGTAACTACAACTTCGAGGAGGTAGTATTCGAGAAGGCTATCGCTTTGTGCGCTGCAAATAAGGCATTCAACCTCAAGAACGTAACTATCAACGAGACTCACGACTACTATGCAATGTGGGTTGAGGCTATCGGCCAGACTGTAACTATCGACGGTTTGACAGTTAACTCGGCAGGTCGTGGTATCAAGATCGACGAGCAGTATGTTGACGCTCCCGCAAAGGTTACTATGAACATCGCAAACGCTACTTTCACAACTGCAAAGAAGGCTGCTATCTTGGTTAAGTCGGTTGCAGGTGCTGAGATCAATGCTGAGAACCTCAACATCGCTGCAGTCGCTGCTGATGATGACTTCGCAGTATGGGTAGACAGCGACGCTGCTGCTTATGCAGACCAGGTAGTTGTAAACGGCGCTTTGGTAAAGGTTGAGGGTGCGGCTATTGCTGCTGCTGAGACTGATACAGAGCTTCGTGAGGCTCTTAAGGCCGGTAGCGACGTAATTCTTACTTCGGACATCACTACTACCGACGCTGAGTCGAATGGCTATGGTGCTACTGGTATCAATATCAATGGTGGTGTATTCGATGGTAACGGCCACACTATCGCTGTAGAGGGTGCAAACTCGTCTTGGGATAGCGCAATCGCAATCAAGGGTGGTACTATCAAGAACGTAACTGTAGTTAAGGGCTTCCGTGGTATCTTCTTCAAGAATGGTACTGAGAAGATCGTTTTGGAGAACGTTGTTATCAATGGTCCTACCTATACTATCTCTTGCGATTCTGCAGGTAAGCAGGGCTTTGAGGCTTACAACTCGAAATTCTATGGTTGGACCTCTTATGCAGGTACAATTGGTACAGGTTATTTCGAGGGTTGTACTTTCGGTGCAGGTAGCGGCTACAACTTCAGCCGTCCTTACGCTCCGACAACTTACGTAAACTGTACTTTCGAGGCAGGTCACCAGATCGATGCTCGTGCTAAGGTTTCTTTCGAGAACTGTACTTTCAATGGCGTAGCATTGACAAGCGAGAACATCGCAACTTTGGTAACTGGCAACGTTGCAAACGTAGTTGAGGTTAAGTAATCACTTACCGCAATATTGGTTATAGGGGTTTGATCGCCCCTATAACCCCAAAAGAGAGAAAAACAACAAAATAAAATAATAACAATTAAAATTTAACAAAATGAGAAAGACTATTTTCGCTATCCTGGCCGCAGCGGCTATGGTAGCTTGTAGCAATGATGAACTGGTAAATGCCGATCGTGAGGCTATCGCTTTCGACAACGCTTTTGTCGATAACGCAACTCGTAGCGTGGTTGATCCCAGCTATTCGAACACAAACTTGTTCGCAAATTTCAAGGTTTACGGTTATGTAAACGGTGCTGAGTTGTTTGATGGCGGCGCACTCGTATCTAAGGATATCAATAACGCCGAGCTCTCTTCTGATTGGAAGTATGCGTCTACTCAGTACTGGATTGAGGGTGGTGTTTACGATTTCCAGGCAGTAGCACCTGCAGACAAATATACTGTAAAAGCAAATTCGAATGATGGTATACATCTTGAGTTTACCAATGACGGTGTAACTGACCTTCTCTATGCAAAGACAAATCCTTATACTGCAGCAGCATCTGGTAACCTTCCTGTAGCATTTAACTTCAAGCACATCCTTTCGAAGGTTAAGTTCTCGTTTGAGAATGCTTACAATGCTCACAACACCACTATTCGTGTGCACGATATCCAAATTGTAAATGCGCGCGGTGCTGCAGGTGAATATATCTTTAGAAGTTCTGATTCTCACGCTGGCTGGGTTGTGTCGTCTGGACTAATATCTTTGGACTTTGGTAACGCAACCGATGACCAGAGTACTACTGATGTAAAGGAGGGTGCTGATGCGACAGATCTTGTTCCTTTTGGCTTCGGTAAAACTTATGAGTCGTACCACGAACGTCTCCTTATCCCCACAGATTACACAACTGAAAAGTTGCCGGTAAAATTCCAGTATGATGTTCTTGTTGGTGGTACGTCAATCAAAACTTTCACGGTTACTACAGGGGTTCCCGTTAATCTCGAGCCGGGTCACGCTTACGACTTCAAGGCAGTTATCAAGCCGGGTCAGGCTATCGAGTTTACTGTTAACCCGTTGACCGATTGGGAGAATGGCAATACCGCTGATGACGCTACCGACAACGACAGCGATCACACCACGATTAAGTAATCAAAATAACCCTAAAAAACTATAATGATGAAAAAGATTCTTTTCGCAGCTGCTGCTCTTGTAGCTTTCGCAGCTTGTACAAATGATGACGTAGTAAGCAAGGACAATGGTCCGGCGATTGCTTTCGATAACGCCTTCGTTGAGAATACTACTCGTGCCGCACAGGACATCTCGAAGGATAACCTTGCAAATTTCGGTGTGTATGGTTCGGTAACGAAGGGCTCGAGTGACGGTCTGATCTTCGAGAATACTCTCGTAACCAAGAATGGTGATGCTTACACCTACTCGCCCGCACAGTATTGGGTTGATGACGCTACCTACAACTTCGTAGCATTGGCTCCCCATACAAATGCAAAGTGGAGTTATATGCTCGATGATGCAAAAGATGCAAAGAACGGTCATATCGCTTTCGATAACGAGAATGCTGCAGGTGAGCAGGATCTGCTCTTCGCTTCGGCTAACAGAACTACTGCGTCGATCACTTCGGCTCCCGCACCCGTAGCATTTACCTTCAACCACCTCCTCTCGCGCGTGAAGTTCTCGTTCACTAACGGTTTTGTAGCAGATAGCAACATCGAGCTCAAGGTTACCGACGTGAAGATCGTTAACGCTCACAAGGTTGGTGAGTTGCTGGTTGAGGATGGCGTAGTAGCTCAGAATTGGACTGTTGCTGACAATGCAGTTGCAGACTACACATTCGTACGTCTGTTCGGCGACTTGGACGTTGAGAAGCTCGCAGAGGGTGGCAGTGGAGAGACTGCTCACTACTACCTTATCCCTGCAAACGCAGAGTATACCGTAACATTCGACGTTGAGATCTTCCAGGCAGGTGTATCGCTGAAGAAGACTACACGCCAGGCAGTTGTTAGCCTCGATATGGCTAAGGGCTACAGCTACAACGTTAAGGCTACCCTCAACGATAAGAACGCTTCGGCTGACGGCGAGCTCTATCCTATCGAGTTCACAGTTGACGCAGTTGAGGATTGGGCAGACTACGTTACTACTCCCCTGGGTTGGGATGGCGTAACTGTTTCAGAGCCTTCTTACGATGCTGCTACCGAGACCTACTCTGTTGGATCGGCTACCGAGCTTGCTTGGATTGCAGGTGTTGTAAATGGCACTATCACTCGCGCAACTGACACTTTTGATGGCAAGAACATCGTTCTGACTAACGATATCGACCTCCAGAACTATCAGTGGAAGCCTATCGGCTACTGGGAGACTTTCGATGGTACTTTCGATGGTCAAGGTCACACTATCTCGAACCTTACACACATTGCTACCGAGGCTGATTGCTATATCGGTCTGTTCGGTTGCACCAACAACGCAACTATCAAGAACGTAAACCTCCACAATGTAAATATCAAGCTTCCTTTTGCTGATAATACTTGGGCAGGTGGCCACATCGGCGCATTGGTTGGCTATCCTGATGGTGAAACTCTTATTGAGAATGTAAACGTTACCGGTTATGTACGCATCGAGGGTGATATTACCAAGAAAGGCGCTCAGCGTATCGGTGGTGTTGTAGGAGGTTTCTCTTGCAAGTCAGTTGAGATGAACAACGTAAAGGTTGATGTTGCAGCTGGTAGCTACGTTAAGGGTAATATTTTCATCGGTGGTGTTGCAGGTTCACCCCTTGGCACTGTTAAGATGACTAACGTAGAGTCGAACATCGACGTATTCTCGCAGGAGGGTATCGTTGGTGGTATCATCGGCTATGCAGGTGGAAATAGCTCATTCACAAATGTTAAGTCGAGCGGTAATGTAACCCGTCTTCATACTGCTGCTGATGCAACTGTAAATCAGTGGTTGCGTATCGGAGGTATCGTAGGTTCGTGGGAGTGTGGCTCTGGTGTCGTAACTCTTACTGACTGCGAGTACACTGGTACTTTGTCGGCTGTAAACAACGCACAGAAGCCTTTCAACTTCTTGTATGGTGGTCTTTGTGGTGGTGCATACTTTGAGAGCACTCCCGGTACTGGTAAGCTTGTTATCGACGGCGAGGAGCAGACTATGCAGACCGTTGTTAATACTGTTGCAGATTTGATGGCGGCAGTAAAGGTTAAGGGTGCAATCGTTATCGCTAATCCTTGTACTGAGCGTACAGATGGTGCGTATTATCTCACCGGCAGACTCTCGCTTGCAGAGGGCGTATCGCTCATTGGTAATGGCGTGATTGAGGTTAAGAATGATTGGGGCTCGACTCTCTTCGCTAATCAGGCTCACTTCACCAATACCCATATGGAGAACATCTACTCGAACGATAATATGACTATTGACGCAGCTATTGCAAATGGCAATGTATCATTCAAGAACTGTACATTCGGTGGTTCTAGTGTTGCTCATCAGGGAGTTCACTTTGATAGCGGTAACGCAGTTGTTACATTTGACGATTGTGCTTTCATAGGTCGCAATATGTTGGGCTCGTCGCTCGAGAATGTTGTATTCAATAACTGTGAGTTCATTAACAAGCGCTCGTCGCAGACCGCAGCGGATCTGTGGACTGGCGTAAATATGTGGGGTAAGTGCGAATTTAACAACTGTGTATTCGGCACTGAGGCTCACTGCAATGTTAAGTGCGATGGCGTGGTAGCTGCATTCAACGGTTGCCGCTTTACCGACGGACGTGATATCACTACTCTAGTAAACGGTAAGGATAAGTATAACTGCACCGTAACATTTAACTAATTAGCTCTTCCCGTAAACTTTTGCCCATAGGGGCCGCAAAGCCCCTGTGGATCCAAAAGACGAGAAAGAGAGATTAAACAAACATAACAAACATAACTAATAAACTATGAGAAAGTTACTTGTAAGCGCACTTGCTATCGTATCGATGGTGGCTTGTACAATGGATGAGACTGTAGGCACACAGGATCGTGCAAAGATCGCTTTTGACGGCGCATTCGTTGAGAAGGCTACTCGTGCTGATGATCCCAGCACGACTACCGACAATATCAACGAGTTCTACGTTTGGGCAATTATCGACAAGGCTGAGGGTCTTGTTTTCGACGATGAGAGGGTTTGGAGAAGCGGCGACGCTTGGGCATACGCTGAGACTCAGTACTGGACTCCCGGCCACACTTATTACTTCTCGGCTATCGCCGGTGATCGTTCGAATAATCAGATCGATCTCGACTTCGCAGCTGCGAATGGTATGGATGTAGACGGTCTTGGTGTTGCTACCTTCAAGAACGTTGAGGGTACTAACGACTTCCTTTACGCTGAGTATAAGGATGCTATTGAGAAACCTCTTGCAGCAGCTCCCGAGGCAGTTTCGTTCCAGTTCGCACACCTCCTCTCGAAGGTTAAGTTCACTTTCGAGAACGGTTTCACAAACGAGAACAGCACTATCGTTATCAAGAACGTTGAGTTCGCTGCTCCTGCAACCGGTGAGATCGACCTTACTGCAGACGCTCTCGCTTGGGAGAATCAGAACGGCAGTGTAACGCTCAATATGGGTCACTTGGCACTCGGCGCACACGTTGAGGCTGGCACGTCGGCAGCGACTGACAACGAGCGCCTCACAATTCCCGCGCCCGCAACTCAGGAGTACACCGTAGAGTTCGATGTTGAGCACCATATGGGTGGCGTTCTCGTTTCGGAGGATCACAAGACCGTTAAGATTTCGGGCGTAGAGTTCCTTCCGGGCCGCGCATACAACTTCCAGGCTACAATCAACCAGGATAACGTTGACGAGCAGCCCTTGTACGAGATCGTATTCAAGGTTGCTGTTGACGAGTGGGTTGAGGAGACTACTAATGGCTACCATTTCGATTACGTATCTAACACACTGCGCGTTGAGAGCGCAGAGGGCTTGCAGGCTGTTGCAGCTGCTATTGAGAGCGGTGTAATCGAGAATGATGCAAACATCACATTGGATAGCGATATCGACTTGTCGCAGCTCGCAACTACAACTCGCTCGATCACTACTAACTGGACTCCCGTAGGTGCATCTTCGAAGCAGCCTTTCACCGGTACTTTTGACGGTAATGGTTACAAGATCAAGAATTTCAACTACGTAGTTACAGGTGATGATGAGGCTTGGTATGTAGGTCTCTTTGGTTATGCAAAGGATGCTACCATCAAGAACCTTGTTATGGAGAACGTAACTATCAAGAGCGAGAAGGCTTACTTCGCTGAGGTTGGTGCTGTTGTAGGTCACTTGACTGGTACTTCTACTTTGGAGAACATTACTATTACTGGCGATGTTAAGATCGAGGGTAATGTGGACAATGTAGAGGCAAGCCGTATTGGTGCAGTAGTTGGTGGTAATGGTAATGGTACTATCACAGTTAAGAACGTACACGTTAAGGCTAACGCTGGTAGCTATGTTAAGGGTGGTAGCCACGTAGGTGGTATCGCTGGTCAGCTCCAGGTTACTAATACTTTTGAGAACTGCTCAACAAACATTGATGTAACTGCAGGTCGATTCTTCGCAGGTGGTATTATTGGTTGCGCAGGTCAGGCTGATACTTACACTAACTGCCACACAACTGGTAATGTTAGCGTAGTTGCAGGTCGTGCTAACAATGCTAACGATATCCATCGTGTTGGTGGTATCGCTGGTGGTTGGAGCGATGGCGCAACTAAGGTTCTGACTCTTGTTGATTGCTCTTTCAAGGGTACTGTAAGCGGTAAGGATTTGGCTGATAATGTAGCTGAGACTTTCGACTATAATGGTTATGTAGGTCGTGGTTACACTCTTAATAACTGCGAGGGTAGCAAGGTTGTTATCGACGGCACTGAGTTCGTTCAGGTAGGTAACGCTGCTCCGTTCGGTGTTTACACAATCAATGGTTGCAATCCCGTTTCTACAGCTGATGAGCTCGCAGCAGCTCTTGCTGCTGGTGAGGGTGTTTACCTCTTGAATGACATCAATATGGATGTTGCAAGTAAAGCCGGCATTCTTGTAGGTAAGGGCAAAACTGCTACTTTGATTCTCAACGGTCATAATATCACTGCAACAAGCACATCTACAGAGGGCGTTCAGCTTTTCGAAGTAAACGGCACTCTTGATGTTGTTGGCGAGGGTACTATCTCTTTGACAAGCAATAATTTCGGCTGGAACGCAAGCTACAGATACACAACAATCAACGTTCGTGAGGCTGGTGAAGTAACTCTTGGTGAGGGTGTAAATGTTGTTTGTGAGGCTTCTAAGGATGGCGAATACGGTATGAGCTATGCTGTTGATATTTACACAACTGGTAAATTGAACATAAACGGTGCATCGCTTCACAGCAACTACATTGCCGTTCGTTGTTTCTATGGTGCCGCAGTTGTTAATGTAAACAGTGGTTCTAAAATCACAAGTTCTAAAAACAACTATGGTATTTGGTTGCAGAGCGCAACTGGTACTGTAGTCAATATTGCTGATGATGTTGATTACACTTTTGCAAGCAATATTTACTATTTTAATTAATTGCTGATACTTACTCCTGCTGCGCCCTCCCTTACGAAAGGGCGCAGCAGGACAAGTTCGAGGGTTATTCAGTCGAGTTGGCGAATGGCGCTTGGACAGCAGTAAAATAATCACCCAACCACAATATTGGTTATAGGGGTTTGATCGCCCCTATAACCCCAAAGAAAAAGAAACAAACAACAAACAAAAAAATTATAAACTTTAAAATTAAATTATTATGAGAAAGCTTTTTACAATTTTGGCTTGCGCAGCAGCAATGGTTGCTTGCGAGAATGACGAGATCGTACGCCAGGACCTCGGCGACAAAATCGAGTTCGGTAACGCCTTCGTTGACAACGCAACGCGTGTAGATCCCAGCCATACGACAGATGGTGTGACTTCGTTCAAACTTTATGGTACCGTAAACGGTGGTCAGGGCGATGTCCTTATCTATCCCGGTGCTACTGTAACCAAGGGTACAGCCGATTTCGGTGCTGCGTGGACTGTAACAAAGGAGGGTCAGGAGATTAAGCAGTACTGGATTCCCGATGCAGATTATAAGTTTGTAGGTATCGTTGATGGCGATGTAGTAGGTGTTACTGAGACTAATCTTGTAAATGGCATGCCGACGACTATTAGCTACACTGCGAACGGTACAACCGACCTTCTTTGCAAGACTATCACAAGAAAGAATGATACTTCGATTGTCGCATTTACTTTCAATCACCTGCTTGCAAAGGCTAAGTTTACTGTGGTTAATAATACTCCTGGTGCAACTAACTACTTGCA
>JAGBVQ010000143.1 GCA_017630245.1 Alistipes sp.
AAATGAGGTGATTGTGCGTAAATTTGAGGGGGGGGGTAGGCCTAAAAAACCCCTTTTTGTCCGATTTGAGGGCAAAAAAAAAGAAGAGGCTGTTCGCGACACTTCGGTCGGACAGCCTCTGAAATCAAAGGGGTTTACCCCTATTTTGTAGCGTTCTCCAGACGCTTCATCATTACGAACATAAAGAGAGCCGAGAGCAGGCAGAGTACGATGAATACCGACCATACGATAGTGAGAGGAATACCGCCCCAGAGGAAACCTCCGACCGATACCAATGCATTACCGATAGCGGTAGCCACAAACCAACCACCCATCATCATACCCTTCAACTTCGGAGGAGCAACCTTCGATACGAACGAGATACCCATCGGCGAGAGCAGCAGCTCAGCGAAGGTGAGTACCAGGTAGGTCGAGATCAGCCAGTTTGCCGAAACCAATGCACCCTCACCGTTAGATGCAGCCTGTGCATCGGGAGTGAGCAGACCCTTCGAGCCGATAGCCATCACTGCGAAACCTGCAGCTGCAACGAGCATACCGTAAGCGATCTTGCGGGGTGCCGAAGGCTCCTTGCCCTTCTTTGCCAAAGCACCGAAGATAGCCAACGAAACCGGAGTCAAGGCTACAACGTAGAAGGGGTTGAACTGCTGGAAGATAGGTGCGCTAACTGCGATCGAAGCGTTGCCTACGTTCATAGCCTTGTATACCAGGTAGCCTACAACACCTACAACAACTGCAGCCGATGCAGCCTTAGCCTTGCGACCCTCGCTCTGGAATACCGAGAAGAGAGCGTAAACGCCAACGATGATAAGTACCAGATTCCATACGTTGAATGCCATACTCTGAATACCCTCCGAGCTCTTTGCGGTGAACTCGTCAGCGAAGTAGGTCAGTGTAAGACCGTTCTGGTGGAACGCCATCCAGAAAAAGATAACCACTGCGAATACGAGGCAGAGTGCGATAACGCGCTGCTTAGTCTCAGCAGGCGAGAGCTCCTTCTCTGTAGCAACTGCAGCAGCCTGGCGCTTGCCACCCTCGACGTGACGGAACGTAGGACGGAAGATGTAGTAGATAGCCATCGAGACGATCAATGCTGCACAAGCCACTGCAAACGAGAAGTGGTATGCGTCGTTGCCCGAGAAGCCGAGCGAAGTCTCAGCCCAATTCTTGATCTGTACGGCTGCGGTCGGAGCGAAGAGTGCACCGATGTTGATAGCCATATAGAAGAGCGAGAATGCCGAGTCGCGCTTGTCGGCGTACTTCGGGTCGTCGTAGAGGTTACCAACCATAACCTGGAGGTTACCCTTGAACAGACCGGTACCGATCGAGATGAAGAGCAACGCACCGAGCATAGCGATCATAGCTACTGTGTCGCCACCGAGCGGCAACGAGAGCAGCAGATAGCCGGCAAACATAATGGTAATACCGATGGTTACCATCTTGCCGAAACCGAACTTGTCAGCCATAATACCACCGATAAGGGGCATAAAGTAGACAAGGCCGAGGAAGGTCGAGTAGATTGCACCTGCTACACCTGCCTCAAGACCGAAATTGGCACGCAGGAAGAGGGCGAACACTGCAAGCATTGTGTAGTAGCCGAAGCGCTCACCGGTGTTGGCGAGAGCCAGAGCATACAAACCTTTAGGATGTCCTTTAAACATTGTTTTTTATAGTTTTAGTTATACAATAAATTTCATCGAGGGCAAATATAAGAATTTATTTTGAAAAACCTCTATATAGGCTCTCATTTTTGGGGAGGAAGTGGGCTAATTGTGGCGGCTCGGAATAAATTGTGTTTGGATGCATACAATCTCGCAAAAAAAATGTATATTTGTTGAGCAAACTTTTTTTTGACTCAAAACATCGAGAAGATATGTCGAGTGACAAGCAACAGTTTCTGCCCGTGGTCGAGCGCGACGAGTGGCTCCACCCTGTGGCCGACGAGATCCAACGTCGATATGACGAGTACCAGCAGATCGTGAAGCAAATCGAAACTTCGGCCGGCTCCATTACCGACTATGCTAACGGCTACCGCTACTTTGGTTGGCAGAGGGATGAGGATTTGGCCGGATGGTGGTTTCGGGAGTGGCTGCCCGAGGCGCAGGATGTCTTTATCTTCGGCGACTTCAATGGCTGGCAGCGCACGCAACTGCGATTGGATAAGGACTCGTCGGGCGTGTGGAGTGCCTTCTTCCCCGATGCAATGTATGAGGGAAGACTTACCCACGGCTCGCTCTATAAGATCCACGTTCACGGCCGCAATGGTTGGCTCGACCGCATTCCCGCTTACGCTACCCGCGTGGTGCAGGATGATATCTCGAAAAACTACACCGCCCAATTCTGGGAGCCGCAGCACTTCGAATGGCACGATGCAGCATTCGACCGCTCGAAGGTGGGTTCACTGCTTATCTATGAGGCTCACGTTGGTATGGCTCAAGAGGAGGAGGGCGTCGGCTCCTATGTCGAGTTTGCGGATCTGATTCTGCCACGCATCGCCGAGGATGGATATAACGCTGTGCAGCTTATGGCGGTGGCCGAGCATCCCTATTACGGTTCGTTTGGCTACCACGTTTCAAGCCTCTTCGCCCCATCATCGCGCTTCGGCACCCCCGAGGAGTTGAAGTATCTTATCGACAAGGCCCACTCGCTTGGACTGCTGGTGATTATGGACTTGGTACACGCCCACTACGTCAAAAATTTCAACGAGGGAATCAATCAGCTCGATGGCTCGGATCACCACTACTCCAAGGCGGGCGATGCAGGCTATCAGAAGTATTGGGACTCGATGATCTTCGACTACGGCAAGGGCGAGGTGCGCCACTTCCTACTCTCGAATATAAAGTATTGGCTCGATGAGTTCCACTTTGACGGTTTCCGTTTCGATGGTGTTACCTCGATGATATATCACCACCACGGCTACGAGCCTATGGGTTCGCACGAGGCCTTCTTCGGTCCCGGAGCCAACCGCGATGCTATAGTCTACCTCACCCTGGCAAATCGACTGATCCACGACCTCGATCGTTCGTTCGTCACCATAGCCGAGGATGTGAGCGGTATGCCGGCGATGTGCGCCCCGACCGAGGATGGAGGTGTGGGTTTCGACTACCGATTGGGAATGGCTATTCCCGATTTCTGGATAAAACTGCTGGAGGATGTACCCGATGAGGATTGGAATATCTGGGAGATGTGGGATGTGATGACCAACCGTCTGCCCGATGTCCGCACGGTGGCTTATGCCGAGTCACACGACCAAGCGCTGGTGGGCGACAAGACCATCGCCTTCCGTCTGATCGATAAGGAGATGTACTACTCGATGCATCGCTCATCGCAAAACCTTGTGGTAGACCGAGGTATGGCTCTCCATAAGATGATTCGACTGATGACCATAGCTACGGGTGGCGATGCATATCTCAACTTTATGGGCAATGAGTTTGGTCATCCCGAGTGGATCGACTTCCCGCGCGAGGGTAATGAGTGGAGCTATGCCCACGCACGTCGCCAATGGTCTTTGGCCGAGAATGAGGAGCTGCGTTATGGGCAACTCGGCGAGTTCGATAAGGCGATGATCGCACTGATTAAGGAGTACAATGTGCTGGCGGACGGCTATCCCTATCGTCTGCAGATGGATGAGCCGAACAAGACCATTGTCTTCTCGCACGGCGATCTGCTCTTTGTCTTCAATTGGCACCCCGAGACCTCGATTGCCGACTATGCCGTTGAGGTGCGCGAGCCGGGTAAGTATATGCCGATACTCTCGACCGACGAGAAACGTTTTGGCGGTCAGGAGCGTGAGGCGATGGATTCGGAGCACTTCTCTTACCCCTGTGAGATTGATGATCAGGAGCACCACTTTATGCAGATCTACAATACTGCCCGAACTGCTACCGTCTTCAAGCTCTGTAAATAGAATAAGAGAGTGATGGAGGTTGGCTAAAAACTCATTTTGTCGTTACGCTTGCCCTCAAAATGCTCATTTACGCCAAGTAAACTGCGCTTTTTCGGGCTTCGCAAGCCTAAATCTATATCTTTTTATTCACTCTCTTCGGTGATGGATGTTGGCTAAACCCTCTACTTTTTCTATTCAAAACGCTCGGCGTTATCGACAATGCCTTCGGCTGTGATGTGTGATAGGATCTGCTCGCGCAGAGCCTTCGGCGTGACATTCAGCCTCACCACAAGCATATATGAGTGGCGAATCTCACCACGCAGAGCCTCATCGCCCAACCCTCCCTCGAATCGCACATCGTTCCAGTGGCGCTTGTTCAGATGCCAGCCGGCCGTGATTTGAGGGTAGCGGTCGCGCAAGATTATCGCGCGCTCGGGGTCGCACTTTACGGCAAAATAGTCGGCTCGTTCGAGCGAAATCATCGCAAACATACGCCCGCCAACCTTGTAGACCAAGGTTGTATCGTCGAAGGGGAGTGTCTCCTCGACATCGGGCAACGAGAGGCAGAACTCCCTGAACTCTACAATATCCATTTGTCCGCGATTTGGTTGAGGTTGCCTGTGTTGCTACTGAGCCTTGCGGTACTCGGGGTAGACATACTCGTAGTAGTTGTGGATGATGTTGCTGTATGAGGCGTTGCAATCCGAGTCGTACGAGCCGGGCTCGTATGTGAACGGACCACGATAGCCATACTTGATAAGCTCCGTATAGATCTCGCCCCAGTTGAGGTGGTCGTGATACTTGTAGGTGCCCGAATATCCGGGTATGAGGTGCACATCTCGGTCATTGCCGCCACCGTGTACGTGGAGTACCTTTAGAATATCGGGATCCAAATCGCGGATAAACTGAGCTCCGTCGTTGATATTGTCGACCGTGCCGTGCGAGAAGTCGTAGCAGAACTTCAGGCCGGGGACTTGGCTTGCAAAGTAGTTGATATACTCGGGTTTGATGGTAAGGCTGGTGGCAGCCGACTTGTAGTTGCCCAGATTTTCGATTACTAGAGTCGAGCCGGCGTTCTGCGCTGCCGGAACAAGCTCCTTGAGCGAAGCGACAAGCGCCGCCTTGCGAGCCGAGGTGAAGTAGTACTTATCCTCTGGACCTCCGTCGTTGTAGCCCGAGGGGTGGATAAGCAGATACTCCGCCTCGAGAGGCTTCACAGCCTCGATTATCTGCTTCATACGATTGACCGCATCCTGACGAATCGAATTGTCGGTATTGGCGAAATCTACGGGGTTGCTATTATCCTTGGCTGCGTATGTACCGTTGCTCTGCTTTGTATACTTCGAACCGATACCGGGGAGGTGTATGTGCCAGATCTTCACTCCTGCCGCATCAAACTTCGCCTTCAGCTCGCGCATCGCATTCGCACAACTGTCAATGAATACTCCGTAGCCATCCTGCGTCTTGGTAACGTCAAAGAAGGTCGAGTAGCCCAGACCTATATCTATGTACTCTGCGCCGGTGCTGGTGAATTGCTGGATGCAGGTCATCCACGAGCCTCCGGTTGAGATTGTGAGGCTCAACGGCAACATCAACTTCGAGGGCTCTTTCACCTCGCCCTTGCTTACAACATAGTGCTCGGCATCCTCCTGGAAGGGGTATGCTACCTTGCGGATCTCGATGTCGTCAATCACGAACTCCGAGAGCGGCGTGTGTGCCGAGTAGGACTGCAATTGGAGCGTAGTCTGGCTGGTCACCGCACCAAAATCTACACGGATAGTATGCCACTTTGCATCCTTAATCTCGTTGTTGTCGGGGTGGTTGATGAGGAGTCGCTCGTTGCACATCGTGCTTGTCGGGAGCAGCGGAATGGGTTGTACGTTCTGTGAGCTGGTCCAATATTTACTATTCTTGGGGATGTCGATCTCCTTGCCATCGAGGTAGTAGGCGATGGGTACGCCGGGACCACCAGTCGAATTGGCAAAGACCATCAGCGGATCGCACGAGGCTCCACCTAAAAATGCCACTTTGAATGTTAATTGAATCTTGCAGACCTCTCCCTTGGCGATATTCTCCAACTTCGGAAAGCGCATAATGCCTCGGTGATCTGTGGGGTGACCCACGTTCAAAGCTCCGTAGACCTCGCGACACTGGAAGAGCATCTGCCACTTATCTAAACTGCGGCTCTTGATGTAGGAGGCGCTCATCTGGTTCGTCTGGGGAGTATCCCAAACGGTTGAGATGGCGGGCGATCCATAGACGTTGCTTGCCGAGTTTGAGAGTTCGGCAGTCGAGAGCTCATAGCCCGTAGCGTTGAGACCTGCGGGGTTTGCAAATCCCTTGCTCTTCTTGTACGCATCGATTCCCCACACATTCTTGTCGAAATACTCGGCGAAGAGCAGATCCTCATCGGGACTGTAGTCGATAGCGGGGAGCGAGAGAATGTCATTCACCTTAACGGTGCGAGGGGTTGCCGAGTCGATGACCATAGCACGGCCGGAGGTGTCGCTAATCGAGAGCTTCCATCCTGCGGGGTACTCTCCTGCGGGCAGAACGATGTAGAAGTCAGTGCCTGTCGGAGTGAGCTTCACGCCGCCAGCATTGGTGCAGTTCAGCACCACAGACGATTGCGCTACGCTACTTGGGCGGATTGTTGCCACGCCGTCGCGGTAGTCGAACTTTCCGCACAGTGCGCCGCCGCTCTTGTCGGTGATTGCAATCGAAGAGATGGTTGCGCTACCTTTGAGGTTTAGCTTTGCAACGCCGCAGACCGAGCGGAGTGTGATACCGCTCTCTGCATCACCTGTTCCGTACATCGGGTTAGCCTTTGCGCCAAATGAGTCGGGCGAGTAGCTCTGCGCCGGCTGCAACATCATAACATCTGCCAAGGTGCGAATCTCGGCAGGGTAGAAGGCCTCGTAACTGTCAGCCGATGGGGCATAGACATAGACCTCCTCTCCGTCGATATTTACGGTGCAGGTGGTGTTGTTTACCACGATTTTGTCGCCATTGCTCCAGGCAATCTTTCCGCCGCCGGCATAAGAGGTGCGGTTGATGTCGGTATGTAGGCTCAGACGAATATAGCCCTCAGGAATCTCGGTCGAGGGCTGATTGTCGGTCGGGGTGTTGCTCTCCTCAGAAAAGGAGTCTTCGCAAGCAACCAGAACAAAGAGTGTAAGTATGGGAAGTATCCCCAAAAGTCGTTTCATATTACCAGGCAATATTATCGGTTGATTCTGTCATATCCTCTATGCCCAAGCCTATGGGGGCATTCGTGGGCTCCACCCCGGGGATAAACTCCAGAGATACGCAAAAGCCTCTCTCGACTGTGTGGGTAGAGGTTGCGATGGTGGGGGTTAAGTAGTTCTTTCTCTCGGTTGTCATAATGCGTCAGCCCCAATTTTAAGGGGCTATAGTGCAAAGATAATAAAAACAACTAAAATTTAGTGCAAGAGATCCGATGTTATTGTCGCTTAGTACCTAAAAAAAAAGAGGGTGTCCGTTTTCGGGCACCCTCTTGGTTTATTATGCGGTTGTTGATTACAACTGCGGACCAGCAGCTACGAGAGCCTTACCCTCATCGTTACCGGTGAACTTGGTGAAGTTCTTGATGAAGCGGCCTGCCAAATCCTCAGCCTTAGTGTTCCACTCTGCTGCGTCAGCGTAAGTGTCACGAGGATCGAGGATGCCTGTATCTACGCCCGGCAACTCGGTCGGGATAGTGAAGTCGAAGATAGGCAACTTCTTGGTCGGAGCCTTGTCGATCGAGCCATCGAGGATAGCGTCGATGATACCACGAGTATCCTTGATCGAGATACGCTTGCCGGTACCATTCCAACCAGTGTTTACGAGGTATGCCTTAGCACCGCTCTTCTCCATACGCTTAACGAGCTCCTCAGCGTACTTTGTAGGGTGCAACTCCAAGAATGCCTGACCGAAGCAAGCCGAGAA
>JAGBVQ010000144.1 GCA_017630245.1 Alistipes sp.
AGAAGCTGTCTAACAAGGCTACTTCGTCGTTACGCTTGCCCTCAAAATGCTCATTTACGTCGAGTAAACTACGCTTTTTCGGGCTTCGCAGGCCTAAAATTAGCTCTTGTTATACAACTTCTAAGCAAAAAAAAAGGCTGTCCAACAAAGTTGAACAGCCTTTTCTGTACTCGAAGCCGGGATCGAACCGGCACGGCCATTACTGGCCACAGGATTTTAAGTCCGGCGTGTCTACCTATTCCACCATTCGAGCAACACGCTGCAAAAGTAATACTTTATATCGTATTCTCCAAAAATTCTAACATTGCATCTGCCTCCTCGGGCGAAAACCAGCGAATTTCGCTATCTCGACGGAACCAAGTCATCTGGCGCTTGGCATAGCGGCGCGAGTTGCGTTTGATAAGCTCTATGGCCTCCTCTCGAGAGATCTTGCCATCGAAATATTCGAACATCTCGCGATAGCCAACCGTCTGCAGAGAGTTGAGTTGGCGCAGATGATACACCGAGCGAGCCTCAGCCTCCAGACCCTCATCAATCATCATATCCACACGGCGATTTATGCGGTCGTAGAGCACCTTACGATCCCAATCAATACCCACCTTTACGATGCGGAAGTCTCGTTTGCGTCGCTCGCCCGTACGCAGTGAGGAGTAGAGCTTGCCGGTCTGCAGGCACACCTCCACAGCCCTCAATACGCGCGAGGGATTCTGGCGATCAACCTGCGCATAGTATTCAGGATCAAGACGTTCCAAGTCGGCAAGCAGCGACTCTATACCCTCGCCCTGCAAGCGTTCCATAAGGCTTTGGCGTAGCTCTTCATCTGCCTGAGGCAGATCGTCCATACCCTCGCATAGGGCCTGGATATAGAGCCCCGAGCCACCCACGGCAACCACCACATCGTGCTTGCGAAAGAGAGCCTCAAGGCAAGCGAGGGCTTGCGTCTCATACTCTCCGCAGTTGAAGTTGTCGGTCAGTTCGTGAGAGGCGATAAAGTGATGCTCCACAGCGGCAAGTTGTTCGGCTGTGGGCTGTGCGGTACCTATCGGAATTCCACGATAGACCTGACGCGAGTCGGTCGAGAGGATTGGCGCCGCAAAGTGTGTAGCAAGGCGCAACGAGAGATCGGTCTTGCCCGACCCTGTTGCTCCCACTACAACTATCAGAGTTTTAGTACTCATCGTCGTAGTTGTCATCTCCGCCGAAGTCGTTGAAATCGCCCATCATCTCATCGAAGATCGAACCCTCATCCGAGTTTACGGCATCGGGATCGTACTGGTCGGGGGCGGGTGCATTCTCGAACGATACGCGCGGATAGCTAAATCCGGGTTCTGCCTCCTTTGCTCCGGTGAGTTCGAGGTAGTAAGCACGCTCGGCGAACATATCGAAGAGGTAGATCAGACGAGCACGATTGTGGCGTGTGACCTGACCGATCAGAACGCTATCCATCGGCGTGGGTGCATCCTCCGAAACCTCGCCCATATCCATCGCTGTAAACTCGTGTATGCGCTCCCAACGGTCATCGGCCGTGAAGAACGAGGCCATACACTCGTCATAGTCGAGTGACTCGAGGATAAAACGGTGAAAATCAAAGAGCGACATATCATACATAACCTCGTAATCGCGTACGAAGTTATCGTTTTCATCGCTCAACATTCTGAATTGAAGTACCATTGACATAGTTTTGCAATCTTTTGTTGCACAAAAATAGCAAAACAATTCACAATTCAAAATTCAGAATTCAAAATTATTTGTACTTTTGTCCAAAATGAAACAGCCACTTTACATATTTACAGAGCTTGGTGAGAGGCTTGCTACCTTTGGCGAGGATGCTGCGTCGCGTGCCGTTATCGAGCGAGCCGAGACCGAGAATGGTTGGTTTACGGAGGCGGATATGCGCTATGCCGTGCGAGCCATCTGCGAGGATATGCTCTGCCGCGAGAAGTTGGAACCGTGGCTCTCTTCGTATGGCTTGCCCGAAGCAGCTCCTGCTGAGCCCAAGCACGTGGCGATAATTATGGCGGGAAATATTCCATTAGTCGGATTTTTTGACCTGCTGTGCGTGGTTGCGAGCGGTAATAATGCCCTTGTAAAAGTGTCGGGCAAGGATCGGATTTTGATGGAGTATATCGTTGATTTATTGCGCGATATAGAGCCTGAGATTCCGATCGTAGAGTTTGCGGACCAGATGGTTGATGCCGTGATTGCTACGGGTAGCGATAATGCTAATCGTTACTTCCGTAGCCGCTTTGCCAATATTCCCTCTCTGCTGCGCGGAAATCGCCACTCGGTGGCGGTGCTGACGGGTGGAGAGAGTCCCGAGCAGATGGAACTTTTGAGCGAGGATATCTATCGTTACTCGGGGCTTGGTTGTCGCAATGTGTCGCTTATCTTTGCCCCCGAGGGGCTCGAAATCCGCCTCGCCAAGCGTGAGGTTTGTCCCAAGTATGAAAATAATCTGCGCCAGACGCGAGCCCTGCTTGAGATGGGCGGTGTGCCCTACGCTCAGAGTGGTTGCTCGCTATTGGTCGAAGGCGAGGCCTTCTCGGCGCAACTGAGCAGAATAAATGTGGTGCGTTACGACTCGCTTGCACAGGTCGAGGCGTGGCTTTTGTCGCACGAAGAAGAGTTGCAATGCGTCGTTTCGGATGCGATAGAACACTCGCGACGTGTCGACTTCGGCTCGGCACAGCGACCCGCACTTACGGATTATCCCGACCAGAGGGATGTTATGCGTTTCCTGCTCGATCTTGAGTAGAGTTGTCGGGCTTGCTGTAGTAAGATTCGTCAAGTCCGAGAGTCCAATTTCTGCGTGCAAATAGTGCTACTGCAAACATTATGGCCAATATAACTCCGTTCAAAATGAATGGGAAGAGTTCCGATTTGGTATGGAATATATCTCTGAATCCCTCGATAATAAAGGGGCAAACCACTATGGCTAAATAGTTTGCGGCCATAACGTACGATAGCGCGAGTGTGGCCAGATGTGGTGGTGCAATAATGGCAGCCTTGTCGTAGATTATGGGCTGCATAATGCCGTAGCCGAATCCTGCCAGCAGCGATCCTATAACCATTGCGCCTGTGGATTTTCCCAGTCCGAATAGCAGTAGTCCGATAGCCATCATCGCCAGCGATGCTATGTTTGACCACCCCTTCAGCACTCCGATAATGTGGTTGATGAAGAATCCGGGAACGACAATAGCCAGGAAGAAGAGTGAGATTAGCCATCCTGAAAAGGAACTGCTCATCTTGTACTCCTCGACCAGAAAACCGGCATAGAAGCTTACAACAAGCACCGCAAAGGTTATC
>JAGBVQ010000145.1 GCA_017630245.1 Alistipes sp.
GGCTTGGTGCGATTGTAGAGCCCCTCGGTCTCCTGCCAGATAATCGTAAGGCGCTTCATTGCACGCTCCAGGCGCAGATTCGAGCGGACAATACCCACATAGTTCGACATAATACTCTGCAGTTCCTTGCGATTCTGCAGCACAAGCACCATCTCCTCAGCCTCGGCCGTTCCCTCAAAGTCCCAATCGGGAATACCCTCCTGCCACTCGACCTTATCGAAGCTCTTCAACGCGTGGCGCAGAGCACGCTCGGGATAGACCACCGCCTCGGTCAGCGAGTTCGAAGCCAGGCGGTTAGCACCGTGCAGACCCGTGCAAGAACTCTCGCCCAGAACGTAGAGTCGGCGAATGCTACTCTCGGCATTGGCATTTACCGCAACACCTCCACAGCAGTAGTGCGCCGCAGGGCATACGGGGATCATATCCTTCGTAATATCGATACCTATCGAGAGGCACTTTTCGTAGATATTAGGGAAGTGAGTACGAGTCTGCTCGGCCGGCATATGCGTAACGTCGAGGTAGACAAACTCCTCGCCTCGAATCTTGAGCTCGTGGTCAATCGAACGAGCCACCACGTCACGCGGAGCGAGCGAGCGCATCGGGTGATACTTATCCATAAACTCCTGACCGTTCTGCAGGCGCAGAATGCCTCCATATCCACGCATCGCCTCGGTAATGAGGAACGAGGGGCGCTCGCCCGGGTTGTAGAGCGAGGTGGGGTGGAACTGGATAAACTGCATATTCTTCGTGAGAGCCTTAGCTCGGTGGCACATAGCGATACCGTCACCTGTAGCAACCAACGGATTGGTCGTGGTATTGTAGAGATTACCACAGCCTCCTGCAGCCACTACCGTAAACTTTGCAAGCACGGTCAGAATCTCATCCGTATCGGTATTGAGAACATAGGCTCCAAAGCAGGCCAAGCCGCGAGTGTGGCGCGTTACAATCTCGCCCAGATGGTGCTGGGTCAGCAGATCGATGGCGAAGTGGTGCTCCAGAACGGTGATATTCTTATGCTCGCGAACTCGCTCAATGAGGGCACGCTCGATCTCGGCACCCGTAAGATCCTGATGGTGAAGGATGCGGTGCTCGGAGTGACCACCCTCACGGTGCAGATCAAAGCGACCATCCTCTCTCTTGTCGAAACGCACTCCCCAACCTATAAGTTCTGCTGCCGCCTCGGGAGCCTCGCGCACAACGATCTCCACAGCCTCGCGATCGCAGCGACCGGCGCCGCAAACAAGCGTATCTTCGATATGCTTCTCGAAGGTATCGGGCTCGTAGGTAACCGAGCAGATTCCTCCCTGTGCATAGTTAGTATTACACTCGACAAGTTCACCCTTTGTAACTACGGTAACGTGTCCGTGCTCTGCGGCCTTCAGAGCAAAGCTCAAACCGGCAGAGCCGGAGCCGATAACCAAAAAATCGGTCTTCATAATATCTCAATTATCAGATGGCGCAAAGATATGAATTTTTACGCAATTTTGAACTCTTATTATCCACAATAAAACGACAAAATGGGGCGTTTCCCCCACAAAAGGAATACAATTTGTAAAAATATCGATTTTTTAGTGTTATTTTTTTCACAAAACAAAAAAAAGATATATCTTTGCGCCGTGAATTAAATTGCCGTAAAAGGGGTTGTTCCAAAATTACAGGTGGCGAAAGTCGGGGGTTCGACTGATGCCGAGTGGAGGGCCTACGGTAAGTGGCGAGCGGCCAACAAAAAGGGGGCGGCCAGCAAAAAGAGGGCAGCCAACAAAAAAGAGGGCAGCCAACAAAAAAAATAGCCAATGGCCAACAAAAACAGAGAGGTTTAATTAAAACATATTTAAAACTATGGCAACAATTGATTTGACTAAGTACGGTATTACCGGTACTACCGAGGTGGTTTACAACCCTTCGTACGATGAGCTCTTCCGCGAGGAGACTAAGGCAGGCCTTACAGGTTTCGACAAGGGTGTTGTAACCGAGATGGGCGCTGTTAACGTAATGACTGGTGTTTACACCGGCCGTTCGCCCAAGGATAAGTTCTTCGTAATGGACGAGACTTCGAAGGATACTATTTGGTGGACTTCGGAGGAGTACAAGAACGACAACAAGCCCGTAACTGAGGCTGCTTGGGCTGAGCTTAAGGAGCTCGCTTCGAAGGAGCTCTCGAACAAGAAGCTCTACGTTGTAGATACTTTCTGCGGTGCTAACGAGAACTCGCGCCTCAAGATCCGCTTCATTATGGAGGTTGCTTGGCA
>JAGBVQ010000146.1 GCA_017630245.1 Alistipes sp.
AACTCTCAGCCAACCTATACTAACAAAAAAACCTCTGCTATTGCAGAGGTCTTACATCATCTTTTTCCTTTTTGCGGAGAGGGAGGGATTCGAACCCCCGGTACAGTTGCCCGTACACCGCATTTCGAGTGCGGCCCGATCGACCACTCCGGCACCTCTCCTTGTGTAACCGTTTGCGATTTCGGAGTGCAAATATATAAATAATTTTTAATAACGACAATTTCAAACCGTTTTTTTTCGTGTTTGCCCCTATTTTTTGCCTATTCACCCCATTTTGTGCCAATTTACCGGCTTTTTCACTATATTTGTAACAAACAAATATAACATTGGGAGCCGAAGATCCGTTTACTTATAAAAGGGGCGAATCCCAAATGAAAGGATTTTTGTTATGAAAAGGTTTAATAGTATTTTGGCGATTGTGCTGGCATCGATATTGATGTCGGGATGTTCGGCGGCATACTACGCAACAGTAAGTGCCGGCGACGGAATGTACGGAGAGCACGATAAAACTGCAATTGCAAACAGAGAGCGTCAGCGCACCGAGCAGGTGGCTCAGATGATAGATCAGATATATAACAACACCGATTCTGAGCTAAACTACTCATCTGTGCTGGCCGATACCTACGAGAGTGCTTATGCACGCCGACTGCAGGGTTTTCGCTCGCCGACCTATCGACTGCCGTCAAGTTACTACGACTTCCGCTACGGTGAGGCCTATAGCTATGCTTCGGCATACGATCCGGCCTTCTACAACGTGATGGTGTCGGGTGATCAGGTCTGGGTCGAGCCTAAATACATATCCTCGATGTTCGGAACTTGGGGTGCAACAAATGTGACCTTCGTAGTCGGTAATTGGTACTACGGTTGGGCTTCGCCCTACTACTATAACTACGCCTCGTGGTGGGGTTATCCTCACTATTCGTGGTGGGATTGGAACTGGAATATCTGCTACAATCCCTACGGCAGCTGGTGGGGTTATGGTTGGAATCCAGCCTGGTACTATGGTTGCCACTATCCGCATTGGGGTTGGGGTCCGGGATACTATCCGCCGCATCACGGCGTGGGTCGTCCGCCTCACCACGGACATGGAGGTCAGCCTCCTCGTCGCGAGCAACTTGTCGGCAGACCCTCCTATACTTCGCCCTCGTCGGGCAGAAGTTATGGCAGTCGCCAGCCGGCTCGAGGAACTGTGAATGGCTCGGGAGTCTTCGATAGAGGCTCATCATATAGCGGCTCAACGACCTCTCGCGGAACAATTGGCGTTCGCACTAACCCTGCAACGCAGCCCTCACGCACTACCGGATCGGGAAGTAGTACCATCAATCGCAGTCAGAGCGGCAGGTCCTCCTTCTTCAGATATGATAGCGACCAGAATCAGGGTAGCACCACACCTCGCAGTAACGACTCGTGGAGCAACCACGGCTCTCGCTCCTCATTCGGATCGGGTAGCTCGAGCTCTTCGAGTGGAGGTTATTCTGGTGGCGGCAGCTCGGGTGGTTACAGCTCGGGTGGTGGCCATAGAGGTGGAAACTCCTTGGGTAGATAAGATTTTGTCCCTTGTTGGATAGCGAATTAAACTCTTTAGAGATGAAAAGGTTAATGGCAGCATTGTTGGCTATTGTCGCTATGGTTGGTAGCGCTGCGGCACAACAAGAGCGTTTCAATATCGGAGGTATGATCCTCGATCCGAGCGGTGTTACGGCTATGGATATGTTTAGCTATTCGCAGCATACTCACACCTTTGGCACAGCACGTTCAGCCGCTATGGCGGGGGCTTTGACTTCGCTCGGTGGCGATATGTCGGTGATGTCGATAAATCCGGCGGGATTGGGTATGTATCGCACAAACGAGGTGACCATTACCCCTTTGGTTGGTGTGGCTCGCTCGGTAAATAATGCACCCTCGTGGGAGCGAAACAGCGCTACACGCTTCTCGATGTCGAACTTCGGCGCGGTGGCTAAGGCCTATGAAGGTACGGGTAAGGTGGTGGCGGTAAATATCGGATTTACTTACAACCGCCTTGCTGACTTTAACTACCGCACATCCTTCTATAATCTTGAGGCTGAGTCGACAATATCGGGAGTCTTTGCCCGCCAACTGCAGCAGAGCGGAATGCGCTCCGACAACTTCTACGATAACAACGACTACTTCGATTGGTGGCGTATCGACCCTAAATATTGGGGTGCAGCCCTGGGTTATCGATGTGGTCTGGTCTACGACAAGGATGAGAATGGCAATCCGCGCCCTTGGGCCCCCGATATGTACGGCACAGCCCCTGCGGTTGATCAATATATGAACCTCGAGAGCCGAGGCTCGCTTGGCGAGTATGCCTTCTCGTTTGGTATGAATGTCGATAATAAACTCTATATCGGAGCAACGCTCGGTATGCAGAGTCTCTACCACCGTCGCAAGCTCTACTATGGCGAGGAGTATAGCTATAAACCCGAAAATCGTCCCGTTGGCAATGAGTTGCGCTACTTCAACTATGATCAGGTCTCGACGGTTGATGGCGCGGGAGTGAATCTGAAGGTAGGTGTTACCTATCGCCCCATCAAGAGCCTGCGTCTGGGTGTAGCGGTTCATACGCCGACGCTCTATTCGTTGGACTACTCCTATCAGGCAAAGATGCTCTCGAGAGTGGAGGATAACCAGACGGGCCGCCCCATAACGCCCGACCCCGAGGCGATGACCGAAGTGTGGCGCGATAACGGCCCCCATAGTTGGAACTTTTCGTCGCCCGTGCGACTGCTGCTCGGAGCGTCGTATATGTTTGGAAATATGGCGATTATCTCGGTGGATTACGAGCGAGATTGGTACAACACGATCCGTACAAAAAAGACCCCTGTAGGCAAGGGCGTCTACAACGATTTCTTCCGCCAACAATTCAAGGGTTCGAACACTGTTCGCGTGGGTGCCGAGCTTAAGCCGATTCCGATTTTGGCTCTGCGAGCAGGATATAGCTTTAACGGCTCGATGGTCAAGGATAAGAAGACGGAATTCTCGTCGCCTATAACCTACCAGACCCATTACGGTACGGCCGGTGTGGGAATGTCGTGGGGATTTATCTTTGTCGATCTGGCCTATCAGTATGTTGCCGAGAAGAGGAGTGACTACCGCCTCTTCTACTCGCTGGATATGGTGGGCGATAAGTTGGCCGACAATCAGGTTACCTATCAGGACGACTATAGCGGTCTGTTTGCCTCGAATCTTACACGTCATAATGTAATTATGACAGTCGGCTTTAGGTTCTAAAATTAGAATAGAATAATTCGTTGTTAATTCGCAATAAATGATTACCTTTGCAGTCAGAAAAAATGCAAAGGTAATTTTTTATGGCAGTAGAACTTAAAGATTTGACCAAGGCGGACGATAACTATTCGCAGTGGTATAATGAGTTGGTCGTTAAGGCCGGTTTGGCGGAGAACTCCGCAGTGAGAGGCTGTATGGTTATCAAGCCCTATGGTTATGCCATCTGGGAGAAGATGCAGGCCGCTCTGGATAAGATGTTCAAAGATACAGGTCACCAGAACGCATACTTCCCGCTCTTTATCCCGAAGTCGTTCTTCTCGCGTGAGGCAAGCCACGTTGAGGGCTTCGCGAAGGAGTGCGCTGTGGTTACCCACTATCGTCTCAAGAACGATCCCGAGGGTAATGGTGTGGTTGTAGATCCCGCAGCACGCCTCGAGGAGGAGCTTATCGTTCGTCCGACATCGGAGACTATTATTTGGAATACATACAAGAATTGGATTCAGTCGTACCGCGACCTTCCGATTCTCTGCAATCAGTGGGCTAACGTAGTGCGTTGGGAGATGCGTACACGTCTGTTCCTGCGTACTGCCGAGTTCCTCTGGCAGGAGGGCCACACCGCTCACGCAACTCGTGAGGAGGCTATCGAGGAGGCAGAGAAGATGATTCGCGTATATCAGGATTTCGCCGAGAATTGGATGGGCGTGCCGGTAGTTGTTGGCCACAAGTCGCCCAACGAGCGCTTCGCAGGTGCCGAGGATACCCTCACAATCGAGGCTCTGATGCAGGACGGTAAGGCTCTGCAGAGCGGTACATCGCACTTCTTGGGCCAGAACTTTGCTAAGGCATTCGATGTTCAGTATGTAAACAAGGAGGGTAAGTTGGAGTACGTTTGGGCAACATCGTGGGGCGTTTCGACCCGTCTGATGGGTGCTCTCATTATGGCTCACTCGGATAATAACGGTCTGGTACTTCCCCCGAAGCTCGCACCTATTCAGGTTGTTATGGTTCCCATCTACAAGGGAGAGGAGCAGCTGAAGGTTATGGGCGAGAAGATGAACGCTATTGCTGACGAGTTGAAGGCTAAGGGCGTAAGCGTGAAGGTCGACTTGCGCGATAACGTACGTTCAGGCTTCAAATTTGCAGAGTACGAGTTGAAGGGTGTTCCCGTGCGTTTGGCACTCGGTCCTCGCGATTTGGAGAATGGTACTATCGAGCTCGCTCGCCGTGATACACTGACCAAGGAGATCGTTCCGCAGGAGGGTCTTTCGGATCGTATCGTAGCTCTGCTCGACGAGATTCAGGCAAATATCTTCAAGAAGGCACTCGACTATCGTAACTCGATGATTACCAAGGTTGATACTTGGGACGAGTTCGTTGAGGTACTCAACAATAAGGGTGGTTTCATCTCGGCACATTGGGACGGTACTCCCGAGACCGAGCAGGCTATCAAGGATGCAACTAAGGCTACTATCCGTTGTATTCCTATCGACGCTGAGCCGGAGGAGGGTAAGTGTATCTTCACAGGCAAGCCGTCGCACTGCCGCGTACTCTTCGCAAAGAGCTACTAATATGAAGAAGATAGCGCTCGTTATAGCCTTGTTGTGCCTGACTTTGCCTTCGGTGGCGAAGCAGAAGCCCGAGATCAAGAGCCAGTGGCAGGGTGCCCGTGTGGCATACCTGGGTGACTCTATCACCGATAAGCGTCAGGTCGAGAAGGGTCAGAACGACACCTATTGGTTGTTCCTTGAGCAGATTCTCGGAACCGAGTCGTTTGTCTACGGTATCAGCGGCCACGAGTGGAGCCAGATTCCGGGCCAGACGGAGAAACTTATCGCCGAGCACGGACAGGAGGTAGATGCCATTATGATCTTCGTGGGCACAAATGACTATAATTCGAGCGTGCCTATTGGAGATTGGTATACAGAGGGTTACGTCGATGTTGAGGTGACAGGCCCCAAGGGTATGAAGACGGGCGTTGTGATGCGTCGCAAGCACCGCACGCTGGTTATGGATAACACGACGGTTTGCGGCCGTATCAATATCGCAATGTCGCAGCTGAAGGAGGCCTATCCTACCAAGCAGATTATCCTCCTCACGCCGATTCATCGTGGTGACGCCTTCCTCTCGGATCGCAATGTTCAGCCTGATGAGATGCACGCAAATGGCGTGGGCGAGTATATCGACGCCTATGTCGAGGCGGTAAAGGAGGCGGGCAACGTATGGGCTGTGCCGGTCATCGATCTGAATGCTATTTCGGGTCTCTATCCTATGGCCGAGAGTAATGCAATGTATTGGCGCCGTCCTTCGCTCGAGAAGAGCACAAATACGGGCGGTAGACGCAGGGATCGCCTTCACCCTAACACCGCAGGTCACCTGCGTATGGCTCAGAGCCTTGCGTATCAGTTGCTTGGATATCCGGCAAAATTTGAGTAAAGATGCAGAATAACACAACAGATATACGAACAAAACAGATATACCGAGTAACACTACTCGGTATGTTTGTAAATATGGCTCTCTTGGCCTTCAAACTCGTTGCGGGTATCGTGGGACGAAGTGGTGCAATGGTTGCCGATGCGGTCCATTCGGCCTCGGACTTTGCCACCGATATCGTGGTGCTCGCCTTTATGAAACTCTCGTCAAAACCGAAGGATGCCTGCCATAAGTATGGCCACGGTAAGTACGAGACGGTAGCCTCGATTATCATAGCCCTCGCGCTGGGTGCGGTAGGTGTGGGTATCTGCATTGATGGAGCCGAGAAGATTGCCGCTGTGGTGCGTGGAGAGCAGATTGCTCGCCCCGAGTTTATAGCACTTATAGCTGCCGTTGTGTCGATCGCCGTCAAGGAGTGGCTCTATCGCTATACGGTGAAGGTTGGAGATAAGACCGAGTCGTCGGCCGTGGTTGCCAATGCGTGGCACCACCGCAGTGATGCGCTCTCTTCCGTGGGAACGCTTATCGGTATTGGTTGTGCGTATGTGCTTGGCGGAGTGTGGACTATTGCCGATCCGATTGCTGCGATTGTTGTGGCGGCGATGATTCTGAAGGTGGCGATAGATCTCCTGCGCAAGGGTTTTGATGAGTTGGTTGATGGCTCGTTGCCGGCAGATGTTGAGGAGGAGATTGTTCGCATTATTACCGAGGATGCCGCTATCAGCCATCCTCATAACCTGCGTACGCGCCGCATAGGCTCGACCATCGCTATCGAGGTGCATATCCGTGTGGATGGCGATATGAGTGTTCGTGAATCGCACTCCTTGACCGAGTCAATCGAGCGACGTCTGCGTGAGCGATTCGGAGCTGGAACAATCGTCTCTATTCACGTCGAGCCGATAAAGATTATCTAATCCTTTTTATCGCAAAAATAGAGGGTGCTCATTGAATTTTGAGCACCCTCTTGCTTTAGTTGTATAGAGTCACTACTCCACCTCCCAGTGGCCACCCTTGCCAAAGAGGTGCTCCTCCACCTGGTCCATCATTCCGCAGCGGTAGAGAACGTCAATCGACGTTACGCGGCTACGCATATAGGGCATATAGGTAAAGGTCTTGCGGAAACGCTCCTTTGTCACGCCGATCATCTCGGGCTCGTAGGGCGCACCCACAGCCTTCAAGTTAGCATAAACCTCGTCGTAGGGGATAATCTGAGCGCGAATCTGCTCCTTGAGAGTAGGCCAAGCCTCCTTGAGTGCATTGAGCTGCTTGCGCAAGCCCTCCTTGTCTACATACTTGTTGCGAGTCTCCTCCAAGGCGCGGGCAATGTGACCGGCGCTACCTGCGAAGATGCGCTTTGCATCCTCCTCAATCTCCTCAAGCGACTTCCAAGCCTCGACACACTTCTCGACGTCGAGATTCTCGAGATCCTGCTCCAGCAGGTACTCCAGAATTGCAGTCGACGCCAGCGTTCCGATACCCACCTTGAAACCGTGTGAAACGTGCTCGCCATTGTAGCAGAGATTCTCCATATCCCAGCAGTGGCTGAATTGGTGCTCGATGCCCGATGCGGGGCGGCTCGACTGCAGGGCCTGCATCGCAAAGCCACTCATAATCAGACCGTCAGCCAACTTCTGCGTCATCTCAACATCGCCCTCGAACACTGCTGCCGGAGCGCTCAGAGCATCACGCAAACCATCCTGAACAAGGCCGAACGAAAAGTCATCCATCGCCTCGGCTCCCATCACGTCGGCAATCATCCAATCGGCACCGGCGGGGATCTTTGCGATAAGGTCTGCGTAACCCGAAGCTGCAAGGTGCTTGGGGGCTGCAGCCGAGATCTCAGAGTCGAGCACCATTCCGTAGGGTGCGGGGCACGAGAAGGTCTGCTTGTTACCCTCGAAGGTGATCGATGCACCGAATGCGGTGTAGCCATCCATCGAAGCAGCAGTGCCGACAACCATATATTTGCGACCCAGATGAGCCGAAACAAGCTTGGTAAGGTCGTTGATTACGCCCGAACCTACTGCTACGGCTACTGCATCAACACTCTTGAGATAAGCCTCCAACTCTTCGACAAACGACCACTCGGCGTAGAGATGAGGGTCGGTGAAGATGTGCGAAGGGGCCAACTCAATGCCTGCTTCACGCATATAGCGCTCCACGGCCTGGCCGGCTACGGCGTAGGTGGTGGTGTCGGCAACGATTACAGCCTTCTGGTCGGGGAATAACTTCTTGAATAGAACGGGGGTTTGGTCGAGAACTCCCGCACCGATTACCAAATCTTTGGTGTCGGTTGTGCGCTGCAATGCGCTCTCGATTTTATTCATATCGTTTTAGTTTAACATTGACTATTTTATAGTGCAAATTTAGCGATTTACTCTCTATTGGGCAAACTTTGAAGGCTCTTTTCTATTTGATTTTGGAAAAATCAATAATATTTGTATCTTTACCATTTGAAACTGAATATTAACCGAATTTTAAGGGAATGAAAAAACTTTTATTGTTGTTGGCTATTGCGTTTGTTGCAACAGCAACTGCACAAGAGACAAAAAGTGTAAAGATTGTTGAGGGCCCCTATCTGCAGGCTGTCGGAGAGAATGAGTTTACCGTAGTCTGGAAGACCGACCAGGCGGCGGTGTCGTGGGTCGAGATTGCCCCCGATAATGCAACTCATTTCTACAACTGCGAGCGACCGAAATACTATAATACCCGCTATGGCCGCAAGCAGATCAGCACTCTGCACACTGTTCGCGTGAGTGGCCTGGAGCCCGCTACCACATACCGCTACCGTATAATTAGCGCTGCAGCAATCAAGGGCGAGAAGGATCGCATTCTCTTTACCGAGCAGCGCGGAAGCGATGTCTATCGCCGCCAGCCCTATTTTGTTACCACGCTCGACCCGAAGAAGGAGAAGGTGACCTTCGCCGTGGTGAACGATATCCACGCCAAGACGGCCGAGATGGAGACTCTGCTTGGCAATGTCAAGGAGGATGGCTACGACTTTGTCTGCTTCAATGGAGATATGACCTCTCGCAACAACTCGCAGGATGAGGTCTTCAAGTACTACCTCTCGTCGGCATCGAAACTCTTTGCTGCCGAGACTCCGCTCTACGTTGTTCGTGGTAACCACGAGACTCGCGGAGCTTACGCAGTTTCGCTCCCCGAGCTCTTCCCCTCGAAGAGCGGTATGCCCTACTACACATTCCGTCAGGGTCCGGCATTCTTTATCGTGCTCGACTGCGGTGAGGATAAGCCCGATAGCGATATGGAGTACTCGGGTCTGGCTTGCTATGACCAATACCGCAAGGAGGAGGCAGAGTGGCTGAAGGGAGTGGTTGCCAGCGAGGAGTTCCGCTCGGCTCCCGTGAAGATTGTCTTCTGTCACATTCCTCCCGAGGAGAATGGCTGGCACGGAGCTGCCGAGATTCAGCGCCTCTTCGTTCCTATTCTCAACGAGGCGGGTATCGATCTCTGGCTTGCGGGCCATATCCACAAGTATCGTCTGACCAAGGCCGGCGAGAATGGCTGCAATTTCCCCGTGATGTGTAACCCTAACGTCTGCCGTCTGGATGCAACGGTTACTGCTAATGGAATTGATATCAAGATTTTCGATACAAAATCAACCCAACTGCATACACATCAAATCAAAAAGTAATAAAATGAGTAATTTCAATCGCTATCGTTCGATCTATTCGCACGAAGAGTTGATGGAGCGTCTGCGCAATCTGCGCCACGTTGCCCTCGATATGGATGGTACGATCTATATGGGTATGTCGCTCTTTCCCTACACTAAACCCTTCTTGGCCGGTCTGCGTGAGCAGGGTGTGAACTATTCGTTCCTGACCAACAACCCCTCGAAGTGCATCGCTGACTATCTCCATAAGCTGGAGGTGCTGGGCATCGAGGCTACCGAGGAGGAGATGTACACCACAGCGCTGGCAACCATCGACTACATCAAGACCAACTATCCCGAGGCAAAACGCCTCTTTCTGCTCGGCACGCCGAGTATGGTTTCGGAGTTCGAGAAGGCCGGATTTGTATCTACGGCTGATGATGCGAACGATGTCCCCGATGTTATCGTGGCGGCGTTTGATATGACTTTGGAGTATAGCCGCTTGTGCCGTGCTGCGTGGTGGGTGTCGCAGGGAGTGCCCTACATCGCGACCAACCCCGACCGCGTATGTCCTACCGATCAACCCGTTGTGCTGGTTGATTGTGGTTCAATTTGCGCCTGCATCGAGCACGCTACGGGTCGCAAGCCCGATATCACACTCGGTAAGCCCGATCCCAATATGCTCTCGGGTATCGTGAATCGCTACGGCCTGCAGCCCGATCAGATTGCGATGGTGGGCGACCGTATCTATACCGATATCGAGATGGCTCACAACGCCAATGCCTTCGGTGTGCTGGTTCTCTCGGGTGAAACTACGCTCGAAGTTGCAGATGCAGCGGCGCGCCAGCCCCACCTTATTGCCGAGAATATCGGAGTGCTGGGTGAGTTGATTGCCGAGGCTCACGGATTGAAGTAGAGGAGAATCGTTTAGCCTGTCTATAGGGAAGAATAGGGGTTTCGTTGATGAAGAGAACCTTTTATTTTGTACGTTAATCCAAAAAATGTATCTTTGCGGGCCTTAAACGATAAGATTCAACTGAAAACGAACAACTTAAAAAACAAAAAATATGTTTGAATTTTTCAAAAATTTCTACAAGACGAGTGAGCCTATCGCACCGCTGAATCTCGATGAAAAGGCGCAGGGTAAGCTCTATCGTAAGTTTAGCCTCCAGGCCTTCGCGGCCGGAACACTCGGCTATAGCTTCTACTACGTTTGCCGTGCGGCTATCAACGTAATGAAGAAACCTATTATCGATAGCGGACTGCTCGATGCAGACCAGCTTGGTACTATCGGTGCTGTATCGCTTGCAGCTTATGCAATCGGTAAGTTTGTGAACGGTTTCTTGGCGGACTACAGCAATATCAAGCGCTTTATGGCTACCGGCCTTATTATTTCGGCATTGGCTTGTCTGTTGATGGGTGTTGGCGGTCTTATCGGTGCTGAGCAGTATGCTGCTCTTATCAACATCGATCCCGAGTCGGCAAAGAACGTTTCGTTCTTGGTATTCATCGCCTTCGCAATCCTGTGGGGTATGAGCGGTTGGGGTCAGTCGATGGGTGCGCCCCCGGCAATTATCGCATTGTCGCGTTGGTTCCCCCTCTCGCGCCGTGGTACATTCTACGGTTTCTTCTCGGCAAGTCACAACATCGGTGAGGGCCTTTCGTTCATCTTCGTGGGCTCGATCGTTGCTGCTGCAGGTTGGCAGTGGGGCTTCTTTGGTGCTGCAATCGCAGGATTGATCGGTATTCTTACTATCATCCTCTTCTTGCACGATACTCCCGAGTCGAAGGGTCTGCCCAGCATCGAGGTATTGGCTAATGAGAAGATGCCCGCAAAGAATCAGTCGGCTAACGATGCACAGCGTATCGCACTGCGCACTCCCGCCGTTTGGATTCTTGCATTGGCGTCGGCATTTATGTATATCAGCCGCTACTCGCTTAATTCGTGGGGTGTGCTCTTTATGCAGGAGGCAAAGGGTTATACACTTATCGAGGCGTCGACCATCATCTCGATTAACGCTTGGTTGGGCGTAGTTGGTACTGTTGTGGCAGGTTGGATGTCGGATACCCTCTTCAATGGCGACCGTAAGATGCCGGCATTGGTATCGGGTGTGCTGCTCTCTATTGCCTACGCAATCTTTATCTATGGCGGCAATGAGTATTGGGTAAGCGTTCTTGCAATGGCTCTCTTCGGTATCGCAATTGGTGTGCTTATCGCATTCTTGGGCGGTCTGATGGCTGTAGATATCGTTCCTCGTAAGGCTACAGGTGCTGCGCTGGGTATCGTAGGTATGGTTAGCTACGCAGCAGCAAGTATCCAGGAGAAGGTGAGCGGTTACCTCGTGAATAACAACATCACCGAGAAGATTGTTGAGGTTGTGAACGAGGCTGGCGAGACTATCCAGCAGGTGGAGAAGGTTTATGACTTCTCGGATGCTGCAATCTTCTGGATTGGCGCATCGGTTATCTCGTTCCTGTTGCCGCTTCTCAACTGGCGCAAAAAGGTTCAGGAGGAGTAATTCTACCCTCTGAGGAGTAAATTTTAGATTTAATATGGCTACAACCATACATTCTACAAAGCGCGTGGTATTCCTTGACTACCTACGCGCTTTGGCGTGTTTGACGGTAATTATCGTCCACTCGTGTGAGTTTTTCTATATTGGTGGCGAGTGGCCGCTCTGCATCAAGAATCTTGCAGACCTGCATTGGGCCAACCTTATCGACTCGCTCTTCCGCCCCTCGGTACCTCTGTTTGTGATGGCGTCGAGCTATCTGCTTGTGCCGTTGAGGGATGATACTGTGACCTTCTTCAAGCGCCGATTTACGCGCGTGGTTATCCCCTTTGTGATCTGGCTGGTGATCTATGCCGTTGTGCCGCAGTGGGGTGGCTCGTGGGCAGAGATGGATCTCGGAGCAAATCTTAAGGGAATTCTGCTCAACTTCCCGGGCATTGCAGGCCACTTGTGGTTTGTCTATATGTTGCTGGGTGTCTATCTGCTTATGCCGATTATTTCGCCCTGGATTAAGGGTCTGAGCAAGCGTGGCGAGGAGATGTTTATCGGGGTTTGGTTCCTGACGACATTTGTCCCCTTCCTGCGCTATCTGGGTCAGGCTGAACTCTATGGTGAGGCTATCTGGAATGAGTTCTCGCTCTTCTACTACGTTAGCGGTTATATTGGCTACGTTGTGATTGCGCACTATATCCGCACCTATGTAGATTGGTCTTGGCGCAAGACTCTCGCGGTTGCATTGCCGATGTTTCTGGTGGGCTATGTCGGCACGGCAGGTTGGTTCCACTGGTTTGCGATGCACGAGGTGGGTGTGAATGCCGAGGGAATGATTCTGAGCGATATGGCTGCTCTGCGCGATGTGGAGGCGAGCTGGCGATTCTGTACGCCTAACGTGGCGTTGATGTCGGTGGCGCTGTTCATCTGCTTTAAGAAGATTACCTGCGATAAGGGTTGGTTCTATCGCCTTATTGCCGATATCTCGCGCCTGAGCTATGGAATGTACCTGATGCATATCTTCGTTCTGAACTTCGTATTCCGCACGCTGACAGGCGAGCTACCCACGCCTCTGGCTATCGTTGCGACGGCAGCTACGACCTATGCGATCTGCTACCTCCTGTCGAAGATACTCTCGTATATACCAAAGAGTAAATACCTGCTCGGATAATAACTAAAAGGGCTGCCCAACTCGAAAGTTGCGGCAGCCTTTTTTTTGCGCTTGGAGAGGGGCTATTGCCTCTCGAGTAGGGCATTGGCCTCGGCGACGAAGTCGTAGCAACAGTGGCAGTGGCGCCACTCCCAATTGACCCTTCCTCGCTTCACAAAGTCGAGTGCATCGAGTACTCGGCACGATGCGAAGGGGTACTCCTTGGCCGTAAAGCAGACCTTCGATGGGTAGTCCAGAGCATCGAACTCGGCAATCTCCTTCGGGGTGCACTCGTTGCGCTCGGCGAGTTTTACGATAATGTTGTTGTAATCGACACGCTTGGCACGTCTACGCCACTTCTCGACCGCCTCTTCGGGTGATTTGTAGTGCAGGAAGTGGATCTCGACAGGCTCGCCACCGCCTTTAGGTGTGAGCTGTGCGAGGGGGAAGTCGTTCTTATAGTAGCGCAGACCCTCCTGATAACGGCACTCCTCGCGCGAAATAAAGCGGAAATCGCCCTCGATATACTCCTTGAGCGAACGGAGAATCTTGATATAGTCGGGTGCCGGCACTAGCAGACCTACGAATGGCGAGTTGTAGCCTATGCCTACATATTGGCTCAGGATTCCGCCCCAGCAATTCTCGCTGATTATCGTAACGTTGCGATTGCGCAGATGACGTCTGGTTGTGCGGTAGTGCCACCAGCGGCGTAATTTATCTATAGGGTTTCTCATTCTCGAATCGGTTTGTAGTACAAATATAACGAAAAATCCGCCCAAATGTTATATTGAGCGGACTTTTTGTTCTATTTGTCGGAGTGGGGTGGCACTCTAAGCCCCCGACCTACTTATTCGATTCTATCACTTGATGACGATACTCGGCCAGCGAGCAACCCTTGGCACGGACAAAGACTCGACGGAATGTTGAGATGGAGTTGAAACCACACGCCTCGGCGATCTCGACCATCGTGGCGGTGCTTGTCGGATCGTTCATAATCTTCAATGCCGCCTCCAGACGGAACGAGTTGATATATTCGTAGAAGGTGGTGTTGAGGGTGTTGTTCAGATAGTTCGACAGATAGGTGCGATTGGTGCCGATCTCGGCTGCAAGATCTGCGAGTGTCAGCTGTGTATTCTTCCAGATCTGCTCCTCGGAGAGAAGGTGCTCCAACTTGCGCACCAGCGCATCGTTCAGCACACCGTGCATCGGCAGATTAAGGCTCGTCTCGGGTATGATCGAGGGCAACTGCTGGCGGTCTGCATGGTAGGTAATGATAATCCACATGGTTAAGAGCAGGAGCTGGTAGCCGCTATCGACAATCCACGAAGTGAAGTAGCACGACACGCTCCACGCCGCAAATACGGTAACCAGCAGCACAACCACCTCACGAAGCCAATTTATATGCAGAAACTCCGTGTTGGAGTAGTTGTCGTCGAGTAGCTTGTTGTAGCGCTTGACCGCAAAATAGATATAACCCAGGAAGCAGATCCCGTAGACGATCGAGTAGACGAACGTTCCGTAGTAGAACCACGAGGATTCGGTTATCGCATAGAGCAGGATTAACGCTATGTACGGCGAAAAGTAGAATGCGATACGCTTTCGGGAACTCCAATCGCCCTGCAACAACTCGTCGACAAAGCAGAATCCGGCCGGGATGGCGAGCATATCGACTATGATGAGCAGGTTGGAGATGTAGTTATCACGGAAGATGGGCGTGGCGTAGAAGACCAGATCCTTCAACTCCAGACATCCCCAAAATAGAAGTATATATCCACATAGGCGCTTTACCCTCGAACTATCTTTGTCGCAGAGTCGGCTTAATCCGGCCATCAGGAAATACATCGTTACGGCTCCGTGGATAAAGTAAAATAGTCGCTCGCTAGTCATCGTGATATGCTGATTTTTTTGTGGGTACTAAGATAAGGATATTTCCCAGTTTGCCAAATCTCAGCTATCAAAACCGGCCTTTCATTCGGTAAAATGAGG
>JAGBVQ010000147.1 GCA_017630245.1 Alistipes sp.
AGCTGTTCTGGGTGGTGCCTCTGAGGAGGATTGCCGTAAGCTCAATCGCTTTGCGTTGGAGCTCGGCCTGGCCTTCCAGCTGCAGGATGATCTGCTCGATAGCTATGGCGACGAGAGGGAGTTGGGCAAGAAGATCGGAGGCGATGTCCTCGAGGGCAAGAAGACCTTCCTGATGATGCAGGCGATGAGCCACGCCAACGAGGCGCAACGAGAAGTTCTGCGCTCGACATACAAAGACTCTTCACTCTCGGCCGAGGAGAAGATCGCCCGTGTGAAGGCGGTGTACGACGCTCTCGATATTCGTCGTATGACCGAGCAGCAGATCTCGACCCGTTTCGAGAGGGCAATCTCGATTCTCGACTCGCTCAGCGTAGGAGCAGAGGCGGTGACCGAGATGCGAACCTTTGCACTGAGCCTTATCGGCCGAAAAAAATAGTTTGATTTTTACCTTTTATGAAGAGAAGTGATATAGAGATAATGGCCCCGGTGGGTAGCTACGAATCGCTCCACGCGGCCATCAAAGCGGGTGCTGACGCAATCTATTTTGGCGTCGGTAAACTCAATATGCGCTCGGCTTCGGCGGCAAACTTTACGCTTGACGATCTTGCAGAGATTGTTCGTATCGCTCGCCAGAGTGGAGTGAAGACCTACCTCACGGTCAATACGGTGATGTACGATGACGAGATGCAGACCCTGCACGAGGTTATCGATCGCGCCAAAGAGGAGGGGGTTACGGCCGTGATTGCGTCGGATATCGCAGCGATTATGTATGCCTACCAGCGAGGCGTTGAGGTGCATATCTCGACCCAGTGCAACATCTCGAATGCCGAGGCGGCTAAGTTCTATGCGCAGTGGGCAGATGTGGTGGTGCTGGCTCGTGAGTTGAGTCTCGAGCAGGTGGCCTCTATCAGCCGAGCTATCGAGGAGCAGCAGATTGTAGGTCCGAAGGGAGAGCTGTTGCAGATCGAGATGTTTGCGCACGGAGCTCTCTGTATGTCGATTTCGGGCAAGTGCTACCTGAGCGAGCACGAGACGGGATGTTCGGCGAATCGTGGTGCCTGCCGTCAGCTCTGCCGTAGAAAGTATACGATTACCGATAAGGAGACGGGTGCAGCGCTCGATATTGATGGTCGCTATGTTCTCTCGCCCAAGGATTTGTGTACGGTGGATTTCCTCGATAAGTTTATCGGTGCGGGTGTGCGAGTGCTCAAGATTGAGGGCCGTGCGCGAGGTGCCGAGTATGTCAAGAGGGTCGTGGAGTGCTATGATGAGGCTCTGCGAGCAATGGAGCGCGGAGAATATACGCGCGAGTTGGCAACCTCGCTGAAGGAGCGATTGGAGACGGTCTTCAATCGTGGCTTCTGGAGTGGATACTACGCAGGTCGTCCCACCGTTGAGCATAGCGAGAATTATGGCTCGTCGGCAACCAAGCAGAAGGTCTATGTCGGCAAGGTGACAAACTTCTTCAAGAAGATCTCTGTTGCCGAGATTCAGGTTGAGGCCTCGACGCTCGATGCGGGCGATACGATCTTCTTTATGGGCGCGACCACCGGAGTGGTGGAGCAGAAGGCCGAGGAGATCTATCTGGCAAATGCCCCCGTTGAGGGTGTGAAGCAGGGCGATATCTGCTCGATAAAGATTCACGAGCCGATTCATCGTGGCGACAAGCTCTACAAGGAGATTGATCGCTGTGACCGACAATAAAAGTCGCCTAACAAAGTGATTTTGGCGTTAAACTTCTCTTTGAATACCTCATTTACGCCTTTGTAAACTGCGGATTCAAAGAGTGCGTTTGCCTAAAAATCACTCTTGCTATACGACTTTTCAACCGGAGGTCTAGTACCTCCGAGAAAACTACTAAACCAAACCTATGTACGAAGAGTTAAATATTCCCGAAGAGTTCCTGCGCGAGGAGGAGCGTTGCGGTTACATCGTTACCGAGAAGATGAAGAGAGTCTGGGCCGTAGAGCTCGGTATGCTTTATCGCTTTGCGCAGGTGTGTGAGCGTCACGGATTGCGCTGGTATGCTATGGGTGGTACGCTGCTCGGTGCGGTGCGACACAAGGGTTTTATCCCCTGGGATGATGATGTGGATCTGCTGATGCCGCGCAAGGATTACCAGCGTCTGCTCGAGATTGGAGCAGAGGAGTTCACGGCTCCCTACTTTCTGCAGAGTCCCTGCTCCGAGAAGCGATTCTTCCGTACCCACGCGCAACTGCGTGACAGTCGCACCACGGGAGCCATAGCGCAAGATCGTAATCGCGATATCAATCGCGGAATCTTTATGGATATCTTCCCGCTCGATGAGGTGCCCTCTTCGGCTGAGGAGTTGGCTCTCCACCGCAAGCGTCTGCGTAAGGTGACCCGCAAGGCCCACCGAATAATATTCCGTCAGGAGTATCGTTCGTGGTTCAAGAGGGCGGTCTACGCCATCTATGAGTGGCTGCACTTTGGGCTGTACACGCCGGCAAAGGCTTTCGGTAAGTTCAATCGCATTGCTGCGGAGTATGCCGGCAGCGGAAGTGATCGTGTGGGTCATACTTCGCTCTCGTATCGTGATGCGGTAATTTGGGATAGGGCTGATTGGGAGGAGTCGGAGATGCTCGACTTCGAGATGCTCAAACTTCCTGCCCCGAAGGGTTGGGATGCGGTGCTGCGTCGCCACTACGGAGATTATATGCTCATCCCCGAGAATAAGAATGGCTCGTTCCACGGCAGTGTGGAGTTCGACCCCGAAACACCTTATACAGAATATTTCAAAAACAATAGATAGATTATGGTAATAGGCTACACGGCCGGCGTATATGATCTCTTTCATATCGGCCACCTCAACTTACTCAAGAATGCTAAGGGAATGTGCGATAAGCTTATCGTCGGTGTGACCACCGATGATCTGGTGACCTATAAGGGCAAGCACGCGATGATTCCCTTCGAGGATCGCATCGAGATTGTGCGCAATATCAAGTGTGTGGATGCGGCCGTTCCGCAGAGGGATATGGACAAGCTCGCAATGTGCAAGAAGTTGGGCGCAACGATCCTCTTCGTTGGTGATGATTGGTACGGAACCGAGAAGTGGCAGGAGTACGAAAAGGCTTTTGCTGCCGAGGGTATCCGCATCGTCTATTTCCCCTACACCAAGGGTGTCTCTTCGACCCAGATAACCAAGGCTCTGAATGCCGTAAGAGAGTAGAGTATGAAGGTCGATAAGAGATATTGCGCGAGTTCCTATCTGCAATACCGCACGGTCTACGACCGCACACGCTGTTTTGCCGAGGGGGTAGTGCCGACATATGCACCCGAGTACGAGGGTCGTGCCGAGATTCATAATAGCGAGGAGCTTGGCGAACATATCGCATCAGAGATGGAGCGCTTCGTTACCGAAAACCGAGCTGCGCTGGCTCTCTCGGGCGGTATTGACTCGGCTATTTTGGCAAAGTTTATGCCCGAGGGGTCGCAGAGCTACACCTTCAAGTGTGTAGTGCCGGGCATTGAGGTTGCTGACGAGACTCCGATTGCGGCACGATATGCCGAGGAGTGTGGACTGAAGCACCACATTATCGAGATGTGGTGGGAGGATTTCGAGCGCTATGCCCCGATTCTGATGCGCCACAAGGGGGCGCCGATTCACTCTATCGAGGTGCAGATCTACAAGGCTGCTCTGCAAGCGAAGGCAGACGGTTATGATGCTCTGATTTTCGGAGAGAGTGCCGATGTGAACTATGGAGGTATGAGTGGTCTGCTCTCGCGCGACTGGACATTTGAGGAGTTTGTCGAGCGTTATTCGTATGTTGCGCCCGAGAAGGTACTTAAGGATTGGGAGCGAGTGATAGAGCCTGTCGAGAAGTACACCACTGACGGAATGACCGATGCGCACGAGTTTAATCGCAACGTCTTTCTGCGTGAGTCCTTGAGCAGTTACCACAATGCTTGCGAGTGTGCCGGCATCAAGTTCCTCTCGCCCTTTGCAACTTCGCGGTTGGCGGTGCCTCTGGATATCGAGCGTGTGCGCCGTGGAGAGAATAAATACCTGGTGCGCGAGGTCTTCAATAGGCTCTATCCCGCATTTGAGATTCCGCCCAAGTTGCCTATGCCACGTGCTACGAATGAGTGGTTCCGCAATTGGAGCGGCCCCGAGCGTGAGGAGTTTGTCGCAGGGTGTCACGAGGGCCTTGGTGGCGACCAGCGTTGGATGGTGTGGTGCTTGGAGCGCTTCTTCAGAATGTTGGATGAGGGGGAGTTTTCCGTAAAATAGATATTTGTCAAAGCGTAAAATCAGAATATATCGTATGAGAAGGGTTTTATTGCTTATCGCAACGGTAATGCTTGCCGTATCAGCGATGGCCGCGGAGAGAAAGGTGCAGACCGCTTCGGTTGGCGAGGTTACGGTCAAGTGCGCTGACAAGGCGTGGAAGATGGATGTGAAGGTTGTAGAGAAGGGTGGCCGCGAGGAGATTACTCTCGAGATGACAGCTCAGCAGGCTCTGACCCCACCGCAGTTGAGTGTTGAGTTCAGCACTCCGCAACTCGATGCCCATCATCTGTGGAACTCGGCCAAGGCTTGCCACACCGAGATACGACCCGATTGGGGTAAGGCATACACCTCGTCGCTGGCGTATGAGATGCCGATATACTCCTTTATCAATACGAACAACCGCAACCGCCTGACCATTGCCACTTCGGAGGCAATCCGTAAGGTGGAGGCTCAGCTCGGTCTGCGAGAGGAGGGTGCGTTGCTGATTGGTAAATTGCGCTTCTTTGTTGAGCCTGAGGCTCCGTTGACCCACTACAAGACAACAATCCTGCTCGATAAGCGCGATATTTTCTGGGCTGATGCGGTGCGTGATGGAGCGCAATGGATTACGGCACAGAACGGATTTGTGGCCTACAATCTCCCCGAGGCAGCATTTGCTCCGCTCTACTCGACCTGGTATCAGTTCCACCAGCAGATTACCGACCACGAGATCGAGGCAGAGTGTTGTGAGGCTGTGAAGTTGGGTATGGGCACAATCATTGTCGATGATGGTTGGCAGACGGCAGACAACAATCGCGGTTACGCCTACTGCGGCGATTGGGAGGTTGCTTCGGTGCGTATCAAAGATATGGCTGCACACGTCAAGCGAGTGCAGGCGATGGGTATGAAGTATATGTTGTGGTACTCGGTGCCCTACGTTGGCAAATATAGCAAGGCCTACGAGCGATTTAAGGATAAGATGCTATACCACAGAAGCAATAGGAGCGTCGGTGTTGTAGACCCACGCTTTCCTGAGGTGCGAGAGTATATCTACTCGATATACGAGAAGGCTCTGCGCGATTGGAATCTCGACGGTTTCAAGTTGGACTTTATCGACTCGTTCCGCTTTGAGGGCAAAGACCCTGCGGTAGCGCAAAACTATGCAGGGCGTGATATCAAGAGTCTGCCGGAGGCTGTGAATCTGCTGATGAAGGAGCTTACCGGCCGTCTGCAGGCAATCAAGCCCGACATTCTGATTGAGTTCCGTCAGCGTTATATCGGCCCCGCAATTCGCCAGTATGGAAATATGTTCCGTGCGAGCGACTGCCCGGGCGATATGCAGAGCAATCGCGGTCGAATTGCCAATCTGCGCCTGACGAGTGGCTCAACAGCGGTACACGCCGATATGTTGGAGTGGAATCTAAGCGAGAAGCCCGAGGTGGTGGCTCGCCACATCCTCTCGGCAATGTATGGCGTGGTGCAGTATTCGGCTATGTTGCGCCAGGTGCCCGAGAGCCATTTGCAGGTGATGAAGCACTGGATCGACTTCTCGCAGAAGCATCGTAAGGCGTTGTTGCATAGCTCGTTCCGTCCCTATCACCCCGAGGCCTACTTCCCTATTTTGGAGGCTGAGAGCGACCAGGAGCGTATCATTACTCTCTATCAGGAGGGTATGGTTGTCAATGCTGGTGCTGCCGACCGTGAGGTCTATATCCTGAACGCTTCGGGAGCCGAGGGTTTGGTTGTGGAGCTACAGGGCAAACCGCGCAAGGTGGAGTATTATGATATGTATGGTAACCATATTGCGGGTAATAAGCTCGTGAAGGGAGTGCAGCGTGCTGCTGTCCCGATGAGCGGATATGTGAAATTAACATTCTAAAAGATAAAAATATGTTTAGTGCAGAGATTTATAGTTCACGCAGAGCGACTTTGCGTGAAAAGGTAGGTAAGGGTATTATTCTGTTGCCCGGCAATGGCGAGTCGCCCAGCAACTACCCCAACAATACATTCCATTTCCGTCAGGATTCGACTTTCCTCTACTTCTTTGGTCAAAATCTGCCCGATTTGGCGGGTGTTATCGACTGCGAGTCGGGCGAGGAGATTCTATTTGGTAACGATTTGACCGTAGATGATATCATCTGGACAGGTCCGCAGCCTACGATTGCCGACCTTGCATCGCAGGTGGGTGTCGGTGCGACAAAGCCGATGGCGGCTCTTGCCGATTACCTCTCGGCAGCGCAGGCTAAGGGTCGTAAGATTCACTATCTGCCCCCCTATCGTGGCGAGACGAAGATTCAGCTCTCGGAGTTGCTTGGAATGCCGCTGAAGGCTCTGCACGATGGCAAATCGGTGGATTTGATGTTTGCTGTGGCGGAGATGCGCGAGGTGAAGGGTGCCGAGGAGATTGAGGCTCTGGAGCGTGCCTTCCAGATTGGCTATATTATGCACGTTACGGCTATGAAGATGTGCCGTCCGGGCGTAGTCGAGCGTGAGATTGCGGGTGCAATCGAGGGCTTTGCTCACTCTTACGGTGCGGGCGTGTCGTTCGCTTCGATTGTGTCGCAGCACGGCGAGACACTCCACAACCATAACTACGATGGCGTACTTGAGCCGGGTCGTCTGCTGCTGGTCGATGCGGGTGGCGAGACGGTAGATAACTACTGCTCGGACCATACTCGAACCTACCCCGTGAGCGGTAAGTTCACCCAGATGCAGCGCGATATCTACGAGATTGTGTTGGCGGCTCACGACCACGTGCGAGATATCGTGAAGCCCGGAATGATGTATAGCGATATTCATCGTGCGGCATACCTCTCGTTGGCAGAGGGCCTGCGTTCGGTGGGTCTTGTTAATGGCTCGGCGGAGGATGTGGTTGCATCGGGTGCGATGTATATGTTTATGCCCCACGGCTTGGGTCACGGTATGGGTATGGATGTGCACGACTGTGAGGCTATGGGCGAGCGTAGTTTTGACTTCTCGGGTCTGCTTGATAGGGCAGCGGAGTCGGCAACCTGCGTGCATCGTGCAACTTGGCGTGTAAGACCGGGTACGGTGATGAGCGATGAGCCGGGATTGTACTTCATTCCCGCACTTATCGACAAGTCGCGTGCCGAGGGATTGTATAAGGGTATTGTGAACTACGACGCTCTGGATGCTTATCGCAACTTTGGTGGTATTCGTCTAGAGGATGATATTCTGGTTACCGAGGATGGTTGCCGATTTATTGGCGACAAGAAGATTCCTATCACGGTCGAGGAACTCGAGGCTGTAGTGGGTAAGTAATAGTGTCGTGTAATGAAAATTCTCTTTCCTACCGAGCTGGAGGCGGCACTGTTCCGTGCGTTGTGTCCCGATGTGGCGGTCGAAATCTGCGGTGTCGGTATGGCGCAGACGGCTGCGTGCGTGGCTCGACTGATAGCCGAGGGCGAGCGAGAGTTTCTGCTGGCAGGAATCGCGGGAGCCTACACTGAGGAGTTGGCAAAGGGTGATGTTGTTGCCGTTGTCGAGGAGCGTGTGGCGGGTCTGCCACAGCAGTTTAGCCGAGCATATAGGGCGACATTTGTACCTGAGGGGCTGCGTGCAGTGAGTAGTAATACGGTCTCGGCGTGTGGTGCCGAGTCGTGTGGTGCCGAGGTGGAGAATATGGAGGGAGCGGCTCTCTATGCCCTCTGCGAGGAGTTTGGTGCTGAGTGTGCACAGGTGCGTGCCATATCGAACTATGTGGGAGAGGGACGTGAAGATTGGGATATCCCTCTGGCTCTCGACCGACTCGCCCAAACTCTACAAAAACTAAATATCGAAGAGCAATGATGAAGAGAGTGTTTGCAGTTATCTTCGCTGTGGTGTTGGCCTCGGCGTGTTGTCGACTTACGCCGAGCGATCTGACCTGCGAATATCAGAGCTGTCCGCTGGTCGATACAACGACCCCACGCTTTGCGTGGAAAAATATCGCATCGTACAATGGTGCGGAGCAGAGTGCTTGGCAGATAAGAGTCTGCAAAGGCAAGAGCGTGAGTGGCAGGGAGATAGTCTGGGATAGTGGCAGGGTAGCCTCGGCAGAGTCTGTGCATATAGTGTATGGAGGAGAGACTCTCTCTTCGACCAGCGACTATGTGTGGCAGGTAAGGGTCTGGGACCAGAAGGATAGAGCTTCGCGTTGGAGCCGACCGAGCAGATTCCATACGGGAAAATTTTCTGCTGAAGAGTGGCAGGCCGAGTGGATCGGCGTTCCCTGGCAGGGCGATGATTCATACGATATAGAGGCTGTAAAGGGTGGTAATACACGCCCCAAACTCAACCCCGACCGTATAAAAGATGTTCATCCAGCACCCCTGTTGCGCAAGGAGTTCGAGATATCGAAGAGGGTACGCTCGGCTCGATTCTATGGCACGGGACTCGGTTACTTCGAACTCTATGTGAATGGCGAGCGAGTGGGTGAGGATTATCTGGTGCCCAACCAGACAAATTACGACCGCCGACCTATGCTCGACACTCGAGGAATTGCTGTTTGTGACCCCTTTGCCGAGTATACGGTAATGTATCTTTCGTATGATCTGACGCCACTGCTCAAGCGAGGCGAAAATGTCGTTGGAGCGATTCTCGGAAACGGATTTTACGATGTGGTGGAGTATTGGCCACCGATGGGCTATGGCTCTCCCCGCCTCTTCGGAGAGATTGAGATTGAATATACGGATGGCTCGCGAGAGGTGGTGGCTACGGATACGACGTGGCGCTGTTCGCGTAGCGCGATTGTGGCCGATCAAGCCTTCCTCGGCGAGCACTATGATGCACGCCTTGAGCAGCAGGGTTGGGCCGAGCGAGGTTTTGATGATAGCGAGTGGGAGAGTGTAGCGGTAAAGCGCGCCCCTTGCGGAAGGCTTATCGCTCAGAATTGCCCCGCAGACCGCATCGTCGAGCGCATCAAGCCTACTTCGATCGTAAAGCAGGAGGATGGCTCGTGGCTCGTATCGTTCCCCGAGGAGATTTCGGGTTGGGTTAATCTGAAAAATCTCGATTTGGCCGAGGGTCAGAAGGTCGATATCAAATATCTGTGCGAGTCGCTCAATGGTGCGAATACCTATACGGCCAATGGCTCGGGTAGGGAGTCGTATCACGCTCGATTTGTATGGTTTGTCTTTTCGCAGGTCGAGATTCGAGGTGTCGAGCAACTCTCGGCACGACAAGTCGAGGCGCACGCCGTAAATACGGATGTAGCTTCAGTGGCGGAGTTTTCGACTTCGAACGAGTTGCTTAATACGATACACCGAATCTGGCGCAGAGCACAGTTGGATAATATGCACGGAGGCGTGGCCAGCGACTGCCCACAGCGTGAGCGTTCGCCCTACACGGGAGATGGTCAGGCGGCGTGTGTGGCAGTGATGCATAATTTTGATGCTCGTGCCTTCTACAATAAGTGGATTCGTGACATTCGTGGAGCGCAAACCGCGGATGGTTATGTGCCAAACTCGGCTCCGTGGCAGCCAGGATGTGGTGGTGGCCCGGCGTGGGGTGCTGCTATAGCGATTATGCCCTGGGAGCATTATCGCCATTACGGAGATGCGCAGATCCTGAGTGAGAATTATGAGCCGATGTGTCGCTACATAGAGTGGATGCAGAGGTGGGTCGAGGCGGATGGTGTGATGCACGCCAAGGATCCGCAGAAGTGGAAGAATCTGGGCGATTGGGTTGCTCCGCGCCAGAATCCTCCCGTGGAGGTGGTCCACACCTTCTATCTGTGGATGTGTGCCGATATTGCAGCTCACAGTGCCGAGGTGTTGGGCTTTAAGGCAGATGCTGAGCTGTATCGAGCAATGGCAGAGCGTACTCGCAAGGCGTTCCACGCTCGTTTCTATGATCCCGAGAGTAAGAGCTATGGCAAGCACGGATGCAATGTCTTTGCTCTGAAGATGGGTCAGCCTGAGCCCTTCCGCAGCCACGCCTTGGAGGCTTTGAAGAGTAATATCGCCGAGGTTGGCGGTCATCTCGATACAGGAATCTTCGGAACGCGCTACCTCTTTGAAGTGTTGTGTGAGGGTGGCGAGGCCGATTTGGCCTACTCGATTATAAATAAACGCACCTTCCCGAGCTTTGGCCTCTGGATTGAGCAGGGGGCTACAACCACCTGGGAGCAGTGGAACGGCAAGAACTCGCGTAACCACCCGATGTGGGGCGGTGGAATTGTCTGGTTCTATACCCATCTGGCCGGTCTTAGGCCTCTGGATGCGGGCTACCGCACATTTGAGGTTGCGCCCATCGTGCCTGAAGGCCTGGAGAGGGTGGAGTACTCGCTCGATACGGTCTACGGAACGATTGATGTAGCGTGGCGAGTTGCGGAGGGTGAGTTTGTGCTTGAGTGTGGCGTTCCGGTCGGAACAAGAGCGAAGATCACCCTGCCCAATGAGGCGCAGAGCATAGAGGTCGCTGCCGGTAAACATAAATTTTCAAAAAAAATATAACAAGTGATGAGACCGCTTAAACTTCGCATATCACCCTGTCCGAACGACACCTTCTCGTTCGATGCCATTGTCAATAAGAGGATCGACATGCAAGGGTTGGCTTTCGAGGTGGAGTATGCCGATATCGAGGAGCTCAATCGTGAGGTTTTGGATTCAACCCCCGATATCAGTAAAATCAGCACCGCCCTGCTGCCCCGAATTTATGACCGTTATGCGCTGCTCGATAGCGGCTCGGCTCTGGGTCGTGGTAATGGACAGTTGCTGGTGCGTCGCAAGGGCGATACTTCTCCCATTCGCAGCGTGGCAATTCCGGGTGAGTACACTACGGCCAATGCTATGCTCAAGCGCTTCTTCCCCGAGATAGAGGATCGTCGAGAGATGCTCTTCTCGAAGATTGCCGAGGCGGTGGAGAGGGACGATGTGGATGCCGGCGTGTTGATTCACGAGGGTAGGTTTGTCTACCAAAGACGCAATCTCGAGCTTGTGGCCGATCTGGGTGCTCTCTGGGAGGCGCAGACGGCACTGCCCCTGCCACTCGGTGCGATAGTTATCCGCCGAGATCTGGGCGAGGAGTTGCAACGTAAAGTCGAGAGTCTGCTTGCGGAGAGTATCCGCTTTGCGTTCGAGAACCCCGCCCTCTCGCGTACCTATATAAAAACGCACGCGCAGGAGATGGAGGATGATGTAATCGATCGCCATATAGCCCTTTTCGTAAATGAATTTTCGCTCTCGTTGGGCGAGGAGGGTCGCAGGGCAACAGCGCAACTTACAGGACTTGATTTGTAGCCAAAAAGATTAAAAATAGAGCCCCGAAAGGGTGAAAAATTGTAAAAATCGCGACAAAATCGCGATTTTTTTATTTTTGCTCTTGTGCGCTCGAAAAATTTTCGTAAATTTATAGACCGAAAATAAAAAACAAACCTTAAAACAGATAAGAATATGAAAAATTATTCAGCAAAAGAGATTAAGAACATAGTCCTTATTGGAGCCCCGGGCACGGGTAAGACTACCCTTGCAGAGGCGATGGCATTCGAGGGTAAGGTCATTGACCGCAGGGGTAGTATCGAAGCGAACAATACGCTGTCGGATAACACCGAGATCGAGCACGAGTACAAGCGTTCGATCTACGCTACAACCCTCTTTACAGAGTTTATGGGCCGCAAGCTCAATATCATAGATTGCCCCGGATCGGATGACTTCTGTGGAAACCTCTTCTCGGCATTCAAGGTAGGTGACGTTGGCGTTATGGTTATGAATGCTCAGAATGGTTGGCAGGTGGGCGACGAGATCCAGTCGCGCTATGCCCGCATCCTGAACAAACCGCTTATCGGTGTTGTTAACCAGCTGGATGGCGATAAGGCTAACTTTGATGCAACCATCGAGGGTCTTCGCGCAGCTTCGCGTGTGAAACCCGTAATCGTTCAGTATCCCGTTGAGCAGGGTGCAGGCTTCAATGCATTCATCGACGTGCTGATGATGAAGATGTATCGCTTCACCGACGAGAATGGTACTCGTGAGGAGTTGGATATTCCCGCAGATCAGTTGGATTACGCTCAGGCTTTGAACCAGGAGCTCTCGGAGGCTGCTGCAGTTTATGATGACGCTCTGATGGAGCTCTACTTCGAGAAGGGCGCACTGACTCAGGATGATATCCGTTCAGGTTTGAAACTCGGTGTTGCTAACCGTGAGGTTATGCCTATCTTCTGTGCGAGCGGTAAGCGCGATATCGGTACCAAGCGTTTGATGGAGTTTATCATCAACGTGGCTCCGGGCCCGACTACTCCTACAACTGCTCCCAAGTTTACCTCGACCGAGGGTGAGGAGCTTGTTGCTGACGAGACTCTGCCCACAGCTCTCTTCGTATTCAAGAGCCAGATCGAGCAGCACATCGGTGAGATTACCTACTTCCGCGTAGTTCGTGGTAAGGTTACCGAGGGTATGGAGTTGGTAAACAGCCGCACAGGCAACAAGGAGAAGATTTCGCAGCTCTTCGCCGTTGCTGGTAAGACCCGTATCAAGGTTACCGAGTTGTCGGCAGGTGATATCGGTTGTACAGTGAAGTTGAAGGGTACTCGCACTAACGATACTCTGGCTGCTGCAGGTGCACACGTTAAGGTTGATCCTATCGTATTCCCCGAGCCTCGCTACCGTGCAGCGGTTAAGGCTAAGGAGCAGGGCGATGAGGAGAAGCTCGGCAAGTTGCTCAACGATATTAAGTATGAGGATCCTACAATCTTGGTTGACTACTCGAAGGAGTTGAAGCAGACCATTATTCAGGGTCAGGGTGAGCACCACCTCAACATCGTGAAGAGCCGTCTGGCAAGCGAGAATAAGCTCGAGATCGAGTACTTCGCACCGAAGATTCCTTATCGTGAGACTATCACGAAGGTTGCACAGGCTGATTACCGCCACAAGAAGCAGTCGGGTGGTGCAGGTCAGTTTGGTGAGGTGCATATGGTAATCGAGCCCTACTATGAGGGTATGCCCGAGCCTACTAAGTATAAAGTGAATGGTAAGGAGATTACCGTCAATATCAAGGGTAAAGAGGAGTACGATCTGGATTGGGGCGGCAAGTTGCAGTTCTACAACTCGATCGTCGGTGGTGCTATCGATGCACGCTTTATGCCCGCGATCTTGAAGGGTATCATGGAGAAGATGGACGAGGGTCCGCTTACAGGTTCGTACGCTCGCGATATTCGCGTAGTGATCTACGATGGTAAGATGCACCCGGTAGATTCGAATGAAATCTCGTTCAAGTTGGCAGCGCGTAACGCATTCAAGGAGGCGTTCCGCAATGCTGGTCCGAAGATTATGGAGCCGATCTACAATGTAGAGGTATTGACTCCGAGTGAATATATGGGTTCGGTAATGAGCGATCTGCAGAACCGTCGTGCAATGATTATGGGTATGGAGTCGGATAAGGGCTTCGATCGTCTGAATGCACGTGTGCCTCTGGCTGAACTCTATCGTTACTCGACATCGTTGTCGTCACTCACATCGGGTGCTGCTACATACACAATGCAGTTCGCATCGTATGAGCAGGTTCCGTCGGATGTTCAGGATAAGCTCTTGAAGGCTTACACCGATACTGACGAGGAGTAGGACCATTCCAAAACCAAGCATATTGAGGACAACCGGCCGCCCGTGAGGGTCGCCGGTTGTCATTTTATGCAGATATGTAGTGGGTGAATTTCGGGTTAAGCCGAGAATATCTACTTTGTAAGAAGTGCCTCTGCCAGCCTCTCCAGGGCAGCTACGTCAGCTCGCTTCATACGCGACCAGATGGTAACCATCGGCTCCACGATCTCGATCTGCTTCATCTGCGAGAGCATTTCGCTCATTACGCGAGCAGCACAGGGAGCCCACGAGCCATTCTCGATGATGCCCACACGGCGGCGCTGGTAGCCCTTGATCTGCAGGTGGTGCAGGAAGTCGTGCATCGGAGGGAATACTCCGCCATCGTACGATGCAGCAGCGACAACAAGGCGATCCATACGGAAGGCATCCTCCACAGCCTCGGCCATATCGTCACGGCTCAGGTCGGCAACCGAGACCTTCTCTACGCCCTTTTCGCGCAGAATCTCGGCCAGCTTTTCAGCCGCAGCGAGCGTGCCTCCGTGAATCGAGGCGCAGGCGATAAATACACCTTTGGTCTCGACATCGTAGCGGCTCCAAGTGTCGTATAGACCGATATAGTAGCCCAGATTCTCAGTGAGAATGGGGCCGTGCAGAGGAGCGATAATCTCAATATCGAGCGCAGCTGCCTTCTTCAGCAGAGCTTGCACCGGAGCTCCATACTTGCCACAGATATTGAAGTAGTAGCGGCGAGCTTCGCAAGCCCACTCCTCCTCGTTGCACAACGCTCCGAACTTACCGAAGCCGTCGGCCGAGAAGAGTACCTTATCCGTCGCATCGTAGGTGACCATAACCTCGGGCCAATGGACCATCGGCGCAGTGAAGAATTGCAACGTATGGCGACCCAGCGAGAGGGTCTCGGCCTCCTTGACTGCGAGAGTTCTACCCTCGAAGTTTACATCCTCGAAGAATTGAGGCAACATCTGCAGAGCACGAGCCGTAGCAACGATGGTAAGCGAGGGGTAACGCTCCATCACAGCCTCGAGGCTTCCTGCGTGGTCGGGCTCCATATGTTGAACAATCAGGTAGTCGGGGGTGCGGTTGCCAAGTGTCTCTGAGAGATTTTCGAGCCACTCGTCGCACTTGCGTGCATCGACCGAGTCCATTATGGCGATCTTCTCATCCTCGATAAGGTATGAGTTATAGGCCATTCCGTTAGGAACAATATATTGGCTCTCGAAGAGATCCAGATCGGTGTCATCGACGCCGATGTACTTGATGTCGGAAGTTATATTTTTAATCATAATTACTTTTAATCTCAAATTATTATACTCTCTCCGCTCCTGCGATTACTCTGCCATAGTGGCGGCGTGGGTGGCGTAATTCTCCCACTTCTCGATTACTGCACGGAAATCCTCGGGTAGCGGTGACTCGAAGAACATCTCCTCGCCCGTGGTCGGGTGAATGAATCCAAGGCAACGAGCGTGCAGTGCCTGGCGAGGAATCAATGCAAAGCAGTTCTCGACAAACTGCTTGTATTTCGAGAAGGTTGTACCCTTCAAGATGCGATCGCCTCCGTAGCGGGCGTCGTTGAAGAGGGGGTGCCCCTGCCACTGCATATGCACGCGAATCTGGTGGGTGCGACCCGTCTCAAGGCGACACTCGATAAGAGTTACATAGCCGAAGCGTTTGAGCACCTTATAGTGGGTTACGGCGTGCTTGCCCTCCGAGCCGTCGGGGAAGACATACATCTGAAGACGATCCTTCGGGCTGCGACCGATATGGCCTGTGATTGTGCCCTCATCCTCCTCGAAGTTGCCCCAAACGAGTGCTACATAGCGGCGCACGGTGGTGTGGTTATAGAACTGCTTGCCAAGGTGTGATCCGGCACGCTCGTTCTTGGTTACAACCAGAATGCCCGAGGTGTCCTTGTCGATACGGTGAACCAATCCGGCACGCATATCGCCCTTCTGGAAGAGGGGCAGGTCGCGCAGATGGTAGGTCAGGGCATTGACCAGCGTACCGCTATAGTTACCGCAGCCGGGGTGAACGCACATTCCTGCCGCTTTGTTGATAACAATCACATCGTCATCCTCGTAGAGAATATCGAGCGGAATATCCTCGGGGATAATCTCTACCTCGCGCTTGGGGTAGGGCATCATCAGCGAGATCTGGTCGAAGGGTTTTACCTTATAGCTCGACTTGACCGATTTACCATTGACGAGGATATTGCCGGCATCCGCCGCAGCCTGGATGCGGTTGCGCGAACACTTTTCCATATGGATAGTGAGGAACTTATCCAGGCGCAGCATTGACTGTCCCTTATCAACCGTTATCGAGAAGTGTTCGTAGCGCTCCTCGCCATCGGTCGGGGTCTGCTCCTGATCATCGACAAAATCCAGCTCGTCAGCCTCGTTCCAATCTTCGTTTATGTAGTTATTCGTTGTAGGCTCCATTACATGAAAAAGTCGTCAGTGTTAACATTCGTTTCGCCCTCGACGGGTGTCTGCGGTGCTACATTCTCAAGGTTGCGCAGCGAATCGGCAATGCGCTCTGCCTTCAATCTCTCCTCGATAATGCCTCGAGCAATCTCGTCCGAGTCGATGCTTGCACGCTCGACCTTCTCGGCATCGAGAGTCAGCTTGAGTTTGATTCTGCTGCCCAACGCGGCTCCACGACCATAATCAACTGATTGGTAGTAGACGCGGGCGCTCTTCTTGTCGAGCATCTCGATATCGTCATCGTAGATCACCTTGCCTACGTTGAATCCCATCTCCCAAAGACGGCTCTTGGCTCTCTGCAGCGAAAGACCGATAAGCTTGGGCATCTCACCCTCTTGGTCGCCATCCTTTACGCCCACCTTCAGCACTACGCCCGAGCCCAGCTCGGCCTCCATCGAGCTCTCGGGGGTGAGCATTACTCCGTCGCAATACTCCTCGAGTACGTAGTTGGTGGCGATATCGTTGACATACTCCAACTTCTCGATCTCAAGACCTGCAACCTCGAGCATATTCTTTGCCTGACGCAATGAGCGACCTGCAACGTAGGGCACTTTGACCATCTTCTGGCGCAGCGAGTTGATCGTAACGTAGACCTTGCGACCAGACTTTACCTTTGCTCCGCTCTTGGGCAGCTGGTCGAGAACCATACCTCCCTCGTAGGTGGGAACAAAGAGCGAGTCGTTCACGATAATCTGCAGACCACGTCGTGCTGCAGCCTCCTTGGCCTCGGCGAGTTGTACGCCCGAGAAGTCGGGAACCGTGCGGTGCGAACCGTGGCGGGTGCCAAAGTGCATCGCCAGCGCCGATGCGAGCAGTACGCCAACCACGATAAGGCAGATGACTACAAAGTTGTAGATGACGGGATATTGCTTTAGTTGTTGCCAATAGCCGGCAACCTTTTTACTCTTTTTCATCTTATCTGTCAGGGTGTTATCTTGTAATTTCGTTGTAAAAGGTGTCGCGCTCAACGGCTCTCAAACCTGCCGTTGCAGCTATGCGTTCGATCTGCTCGATTGTCATCACGGGGCGCTGGTCTGCGGCTCCTGCCATCGAGTAGATCTTGGTCGAATCTTCGATTGTTCCGTCGATATCATCGGCTCCGAACGAGAGTGCAAGTTCGGTAGTCTGCTTGCCGTACATAACCCAATAGGCCTTGATGTGGGGAATGTTATCGAGCAGGATGCGGCTCATTGCCAGCATCTTCAAATCCTCAACGATCGAGACCTCTCCAATCTCGCTCATCGAGTTGCCGAAGTTGCGGTACTTGAGCGGGATGAAGGCGTTGAATCCGCCCGTCTTGTCTTGCTGATCGCGCAGACGCAACAGGTGGTCGATGCGGTGCTCGAGGCTCTCGACGTGGCCGTAGAGGATTGTTGCGTTGGTCTTAATGCCGAGGCGATGGGCCGCATCGTGCACCTCGAACCACTCGGCTGTAGTTCCCTTCTCGGGGCATATCTTTGAGCGCAGCTCTTCGTCAAAAATCTCGGCACCACCGCCCGGGATAGCCTCCATACCCGACTCGATAAGCAGGCACAGTCCCTCCTCGGTTGTAAGTCCCGCCTTGCGAATCATATAGGCAAGTTCGACCGCTGTGAATGCCTTGATGGCCGCCTGAGGCATTATAGCCTTCACGCAGCGAATAAGTTCGGCGTAGAAGTAGATGTCGTGCTCGGGGTGTACGCCACCGACGATGTGGATCTCGGTAGCTCCGCTCTCGGCCCTATCGCGAACGATCTGCTCCATCTGCTCCATCGTATAGTCCCACGCCTCGGGATCTCCCTTGGTGCGGCGGTAGGAGCAAAACTTGCAGTTGAAGACGCAGAGGTTTGTCGGCTCAAGGTGGAAGTTGCGGTTGAAGTATACCTTATCGCCACTCACCTTGCGCTTCGCCTCCGTAGCCAACTCCCCGAGCAGCCACAGCGGGGCCTGGAGCCACAAGATCAGAGCCTCGTCGCCCGAGATACGTTCGCCGCAGCGCACTTTTTGGGTTATTTGTTCCAATGTAGCCATTATTTCGGAGCCTTATTGTAGAGGTAGATACCGATGCAGAGGAATATGATATTTGGCAGCCATACCGCCAGCGCAGGGGGCATTGAACCACCCTTGGCAAACTCCTCGAAGAAGCGGTTGAAGAGGATATATCCGAAGCAGAGCGCAATACCCACTCCGATATGCAGTCCGGTACCTCCTCGCACCTTGCGTGACGAAAGCGACACTCCGATAAGGGTCAGGATAAATGCCGAAATAGGGTAGGCAAAGCGTGCTTGGTGCTCAACCTCGATAAGACGTATCGAGTCGGAGCCCTTGGCACGTTGCTGATCGAGGAACTCGCTCAGTTCGTTAATCTGCATAGTTTTGACCAACTCGTTGATACGACCCATCTCGGCAACGTCAAGGTTGATGAGCGTGTCGAGGTTTCGATATTGGGTAAATGTCTCGCGACGCAGCGAGTCGAATGTGCGGATTGTGTAGCGCGGGGCGCTCCAGCGCTTGGTCTCCTCGTTGAATTTAGCCTCCGAGGCCTCGAGCATTGCCACCATAGAGCCATTCTCATACTGCTCGAGAGCAAAGAACGAAGCCTGCTGACTTCTCTTTGAGAAGTTGCGGATGTAGGCGAACTGTCCCGGCTCAATCTGGCGATAGATATGGCGGTCGTATTGGAAGTTCTGACGACGACGGATATATTGGCTCTCGAAATCTACGCAGGCGCGCTGCGAAACGGGGATAACCCATAGGCTCAGCGTCATCGAAAGTCCTGCAATAGCTGCCGCGCCCAGGAAGTAGGGCCACATCAAGCGACGGAAACTCATACCGCCCGACAACATCGCTACAATCTCGGTCTGGTAGGCCATCTTCGAGGTGAAGAAGATTACGGCAATGAAGGTGAATAGGCCGCTGAATTGGTTGATGAAGAAGGGGATAAAGTTGAGGTAGTAGTCAAAGACGATAGCCTTGAACGGAGCGTGCAACTCGGTAAAGTCGTCAATCTTCTCAACATAGTCGAAGATTACTACCACGATGATAATCATCGCGATAGCGAACAGGTATGTTCCCAAAAACTTGCCGAGGATATATCGGTCAAGAATCTTGAATCCAGGAAATTTCAGCTTCATAACGGGCTACAATCGTTTGGCGAGTTTTACAACCATCTGCTCCTTCCACGCAGCGAAGTCGCCGGCGATGATATGCTTGCGAGCCTCGCCTACAAGACGCAGATAGAAGGCAATATTATGCAACGAGGCAATCTGTGCAGCCAACATCTCGCCACAAACAACCAAGTGGTGGAGGTAGGCCTTTGTGTAGAGCGTGTCGACAAAGGCTGTGCCCTCGGGGTCGATGGGCGAGAAGTCGTTCTCCCACTTCTTGTTGCGGATATTTATGGTGCCCTCCATCGTGAAGAGCTGGCCATTGCGGCCGTTGCGTGTGGGCATCACGCAGTCGAACATATCGACTCCGCGTGCAATATTTTCGAGGATGTTGATCGGCGTGCCCACCCCCATAAGGTAGCGAGGCTTATCCTCGGGCAGTACGGCATTTACAACCTCGACCATCTCGTACATCACCTCCGTAGGCTCGCCAACTGCCAAGCCTCCGATGGCATAACCGTCGGCATTGTACTGCAGTACATTCTCTGCCGCCTTAGCACGCAGGTCGGGGTAGCTGCAACCCTGCACAATCGGGAAGAGCGACTGATAGTGGCCATATTTGGGTGAGGTCTGGTGGTAGCGGTTGAAGCAACGCTCGAGCCAGCGCTCGGTCAGAGCCAGCGACTTTGCGGCATACTCACGCGGAGCATCGCCCGGAGGGCACTCGTCGAAGGCCATCATAATATCGGCTCCGATTGTGCGCTCGGTATCCATTACGCTCTCGGGAGTGAATAGATGTTTCGAACCGTCGATGTGTGAGCGGAAGTGGCAACCCTCCTCCTTGAGCTTGCGGCACTCGGCCAGCGAAAAGACCTGGAAACCTCCGCTATCGGTCAGCATCGGACCATCCCACGTCGAGAAACGGTGAACACCTCCCGCCTGCTCGATAATATCCATACCGGGACGGAGGTAGAGGTGGTAGGTGTTGGCCAGAATAATCTGAGCCTTAGCCTCGTCGCGAACGTCACGATGGAAGATTCCCTTCATCGCGGCGGCCGTTCCTACGGGCATAAAAATCGGTGTCTGGATGACGCCGTGGTCGGTCGTAATCTCTCCTGCGCGAGCGGCAGAAGCAGGGTCTTTATATTGGAGTTCGAACTTCATAGCTTATATTAACTGGGCAAAGATACAATTTTTTCACTAAACCCTCCTCCATAACGGCAAAAAATACCTATAAGGTATCCTTTGAATGAAAGATGTTGAAAAGTTTACCTGCGCACTATGGTTGCATTTCTCTTTTTTTACTACTTTTGCGATGTTGAATATACTTTTTCGAAAAAATCGTAAATGATGCAATATTGGGACTTTTTCTTGGCACATTACGGCTGGCAGGGCGTAGCTCTGGCAGGGGTCGTTTTGGTGCTGTTTGGCCTTCAGATATACTACTACGGCATCGCCTATGCCCGTATTCCGAAATATCGAAATGATTTCCGCCCGCGCCGTATCGAGAGCGATCAGCCCGAGATCTCGGTTGTGGTGACCCTCTATAACGAGAATAACGAATATCTCGAAACGGGACTGTTGCAACTGCTCTCGCAGGAGTATGCTGCCTACGAAGTAGTGGTGGTATATGTGGGTAGCGATAACGACTTCTATGAGGATCTGGCGAGGATGAAACTCTACTATCCAAACCTCCGCACTACTAAAATCGAAGCTAAAAGTCAATTCCCGATATCGCCAAAGATGGCCATAAATGTCGGTATTAAATCGGCTCATAATGAGCATATTGTGCTGACAACGCCCGAGGCAACGCCTCGCTCAACTCGTTGGCTGGCGCTTATGGCAAAGGGATTTACGCGAGGCGATATCGTGTTGGGATATTGCGGTTACGAGAGAGCGAAGGGTCTGGGTAACTTTGTGATGAGAACAGAGCGACTGACCTCGGCCATCGAGTGGCTCTCGGCCGCCATTGCTCACCGACCCTATCGAGGTGATCGCAATAATCTGGGCTTTACCAAGAGCCTCTATTTCGGGGTGAACGGTTTCGGCAACCTCAATATGAATACGGGTGAGGATGATCTGTTTATGCAGCAGATTATGACGCCCGAGAATGTGAGCATTGTGCTCTCGCCTCGTGCTGCAGTGAGTGAGAAGTGTTGGGGAAGCTTCCGTTGGTGGCTCTCGCAAAGACGCTACTACGGCTCGACCCGTCGATTCTACCCGTCGGAGGCTCGCACCTTTGGTCGCTGGGAGCGAAGTAGCCGTCTGCTCTTCTTCGCTGCTATTGCTACGGCCGTGGCAGTGATGCCACTGGAGTATAAGGCTGCAGCAGGAGTGGTGGCGATAGTGAGATATGCCGTGGTAGGTACGACAATTAAGAAGATTGCCACCCGCCTTGGTGAGTCGGGAATTGTTGCCCGCTATCCGTTATACGACCTATTCGGCCCGTTAGTCTCGTTTATGGTGAGCCTTTCGTTGCTCCGCAAAGATCCTACAGCATGGAGATAGATGACTATATCGTAGCCGATGATCAGGCGCTGGTGAAATTGGTGCTGGATGGGGATGATGCGGCTTTTGAACATCTGTTTAATCGCTATCGAGATGCCATCTATCGCCTCTTTGCTCAGAGGCTTGGCAGCACGAATGACGATGCCGATGACCTGCTGCAGGAGACCTTCATTAAGGTATACCTAAATATCGACCGATACGACAGCGGTTATACCTTCGGCCAGTGGGTCTATACCATTGCGCGAAATACCTTTATCGACTTCACGCGCCGCTCGCGTAGCGACCTACCGATAGATGAGCGTTTCGCCTCGCCTGCAACTACGGCTCCGACCCCCGAGGAGAGTATTATCAATTCGCAGCAACGTACTCAGATAGAGCACTATCTGGAGGAGCTGCCCGAGCAGTACAATACCCTCTTTAAGCTCCGATTCTTGGATGAATACTCCTACGATGAGATTGCCGAGAAGTTGCATCTGCCGATGGGTACCGTCAAGACACAAATACACCGTGCACACGAGAGAATGTGCCGCCTGATAACCGAGGGCGAAAAACGATAAATAACCTAAATCGAACAGTGAAATGGTAGAACTTATCACAAAATATTTCCCGGAACTAACCCCCGAGCAGGTACGTCAATTTACCGCACTCGGAGAGTTGTATGCTGATTGGAATTCGAAGATTAACGTGGTGTCGCGCAAGGATTTCGATCAGCTCTATCTGCGCCATATCCTCCACTCGCTCGCCATTGCCAAGGTGTGTCAATTTGAGCCGGGTGCGAGAGTTCTGGATGTGGGTTGCGGTGGCGGTTTCCCGAGCATTCCGCTTGCGATAATGTTTCCCGAAGTTCACTTTACCTCGGTGGATTCGATTGCTAAAAAGATTACCGTGGTGAAGGGTGTGGCCTCGGGCGCGGGAATCAAGAACCTCGAGGCGCTGAATATGCGTGTCGAGCAGCTCAACCAACGATATGACTATGTTGTCTCGCGTGCCGTGACCGAGATGAGCCGCTTCGTGGGATGGGTATGGAATAAAATCGAGCACGGTCAGAAGGGTACTCTACCCAACGGAATCCTCTACTTGAAGGGCGGCGATCTGGCCGAGGAGTTGGCCTTGACTCGCAAAAAGTGGACCCTCTACGATATCTCGCAAATCTTTGAGGAGGAGTTCTTCGAGACCAAAAAGGTCGTCTATACCGCAAAGTAAGACGACCTTCGTTTAAGATATTTTCTTTAAGTTATTTTGCTCTGTTTGAAGCCCCTTTGTCCCAGGGGAGCAATCTCTATTTACAAATCTCGTTCAGCACCGAGGCTAAGCGATAGCCAGCCTTGCGGATCTGATCCTCGACGTAGCCGATGTGTTCGCAAACGTATGCTCGAGTGAGTGTATCACCCTCCTTTGCCTCGATAGTGAAGCGGCTGTTTTTGGCATTCTCCTCGGCCCAAGTGTAGACATCGCCCTCGCAAATCTGGGCAATCTCCTCCTTACTGCAACGGTCGAGCAGACTGGCAATCTCGTTATACCCCCAGGGGTGAACTGCCGTAAGGCAAGCAGTATCCCAGAAGGAGTGGTTTTTCATCTTTTCGCCCTTATACTTAATCATATAGCCTCCTGAGGTAGGCTCATCCTCATAGCGAACGTGGCGCGGACAGTGGATATCGCCAACGAGGTGAACGATGTATGCAAGCGACACTACGCGAGCCGAGTCGGTCATCGTCTTATGCTCCTTCTCGAAGCGGTTTATCACCTCCTCCAAGCGCCATACGCAGTTCTTGACATACTCGGTGCCCTTGCGCTCGCCGTGGAAGAGCGAACCATCCTTGTTGGCCTGGAACGAGTGACCCCAAACGGTTATGCGAGGGCCGTTCGTAGGCTCGAAGCCGACGTCGATAAGGTGAACCTTGCGATAGTCGTCGGGATAGGATGCGTATGAGATTATCGACTTGCCGTCGAGGTACTCCGAGATGGTACGGGCTGCCTTTTTCGAGAGGTGATCCTCGGCAATCTTAGCGATAGAGGCGTGACCCATACGACCCCAGCCAAAGGCGTTGGTAGATGCCATTACGGCAACTATACAGAGAGTGATTAAGCGTTTCATTGTTTTTTGATGTTTTAGTCTATTTGTATATTTTGATATCCAAAATTACGAAAAATTGTCGATTTATCTGCATAAATTTTTATCTTTGCTGATGATTTGCGGGCTAACTTTTCGATTATGAAACAGAAAAAAGAGAAGAAAGCTTATGTTATGAGTTTCGGCGAGGAGGTCGGAAACTCTGTATCTCACGGCGTTATGTCAGTTCTGACGATTTGCGCCTTGCCGTTTGCCGCTGTTAGTGGTTATGTTGCCGAAGGAGTTGTGGGAGCCTTCTGTGCCAGCGTATTTGTCATATCGCTGCTATGTATGTTCCTCGGATCGACTCTCTATCACGCTATGGCCCACGAGACTCGCCACAAAGCAGTATTCCATATCCTTGACCATATATTTATATATGTCGCCATTGCCGGTACCTATACGCCGATTGCTGTGTCGGTTATCGGAGGTTGGCAGGGGTGGCTGATTGTGGCTCTGCAGTGGGCGATGGTGATCTTCGGCATCTTCTATAAGTCGCTATCGCGTCGCTCGATACCTGCGGTGAGTTTGACTATCTATCTGATTATGGGATGGACCGTGGTCTTCTTCTTCCCGCTCTTCTGGAATAACGCCTCGGTGGGGCTGCTATCGTTCATCGGTGCCGGTGGCGTGCTCTACACCATCGGTGCGTGGTTCTATGCCCGCAAGGGATTCCGTTATCACCATCTGGTGTGGCACCTACTCATCAACCTGGCAGCTGCGGCACACTTTATCGGCATTATCTTCTACCTCTACTAAACGAGGTTACGCTTTTCGTACAATATAGAGCTTTTCGTCGGTCAGCGCATAGAGAGTGCGCTCGGCCGGGGAGAGTTGTGCGGCGTAGTCAATAACCTCAACTTCGAAACCTGCTTGGCGCAGGCGATCGGCATAGTCACGGCCGTAGATGCGGCGGTGGTCGTATTGTCCGAAGATGCGGGTGCGCTCGGCCTCGTCGGTGATCGAATCATCTTCGAAGGTAGTCTCTCGGCTCTCGTCCATCGGCGAGAGAATGATACCCCAACCACCGTGGCGCATTATGCGGTAAAGTTCGCAGAGGGCTTGGTGGTCGCTCTCGACGTGCTCGAGTAGATGGTTGCAGATGATAACGTCGAACGAGGAGTCGGGGAGCGGAATCTGCTGAACATCAAAATGCAGTGTCGCCAGCGGGCTCTCGAGGTCGGCCGTTGTGTAGAGGTCGCGGTTTGCGGCGTAGATATGCTTGAACTTACGCATCAGAGCCACTTCGGGCGCGATGTGCAGCATCTTTTTCGGGTGGCTCGAAAGGTCGGTCTCACGCTCGATCCAGAGCCATATCAGGCGGTGGCGCTCAAGCGCCAAGCAACGCGGACAGAGGGCATTCTCGCGCGATGTAACGTAGCCGTAGGGCAGAAATTTACGTCTGCGACAACCACATACGGGGCACTCCTTGCCTCGACCGACATAGAGCAGACCCATAGCCGGAACGGCCCACGATGCAAGGCGTTGCAGTACCGTGCGTGGGATGTGGTTGAGAATCCAACGAATCAGGCTCTTCATACTCGCAGGCTACTCGTTAAAGAGTTTTTTGACCTCCTCCTCGGTTGCGTGAAGTTTGCCTTTGCAGAGCGCGATAAGCTCCGATGCACGCTTGACCTGAGTGGTGAGGGTGTCTACATCGACCTTCTCGCTACGCAGATTCTCCATAATGCGCTCGATCTCGGCCATAGCCTCGGTGTAGGAAAATTCTTTTTCTGCCATATCTTTATTCTGTTGATTTAGTGGTTATTATGCCGTCGGCGACTTCGATGGTGACAATATCCCCGGCGCAGACTTGATCCTTTGAAATGATAGCTTTGCCGCCCACTCGAGCCACGGCGAAGCCTAATTGCAGGATACGCTCGGGGGATTGGCTCTCGGCGAGCTCTTCAAGGTGTCGGAGCCGTTGAGCCTGAGCCTCAAGGGCAAGGCGTGTATTATCGTGCAGTTGAGAGGTGAGGGTCTCAACTTTGGTGGTCTGCAAGGTGAGTAGCCGCTCTGCGGCCAGACGGAGCTCTGCGGTGTGGCGCTCGATCAGAAGCGAGGCGCGGTGAGTTGCCGAGGTGCAGAGTTCGTGGAGTTGCAGGGCGGCATTATCGAGTGCCGCCTCGAGGGTTGCCAGACGGTCATTAAGCCATACGGCTACGGCCGTCGGTGTCTTGAGCGAGGTGTGGGCGACCATATCGGCAACGCTCACATCTTTATCGTGGCCGATACCTGTAATCACCGGCAGAGGGAACTGCGCAATGTGTGACGAGAGTCTATAGGAGTTAAAGCAGTTAAGGTCGCTGGTCGAGCCTCCGCCTCGGATGATCACTACGGCATCGTAGCTCTCCTCGGCTTGGGCGATCTGCTCAAGCGCAGCGATTATACTCTCCTCCGAGCTCTCGCCCTGCATCACAGCTTCGTGGAGCGTGACGGCGAAGGTGTAGCCATATCTGAAAAGCTCGTTATGAAAATCCTGCCAGCCGGCGGCCTTGCTACTAGATATGACGGCGATGCGTTGCACTGCGGGTGGTAGCGCAAGTTCGCGGTTCATATCCCAGACGCCATCTCTCTGGAGTTGGGCGATGGCCTCCTGCTTGCGTCGCTCCATATCGCCCAGCGTGTAGGCGGGGTCGATATCGGTGATCTGTAGCGAGAGACCGTAGAGTTCGTGGTAGTTGAGCGTAACCTTGATAAGAATCTTAATGCCCCGCTCGAGTCGCTGTCCGCTCTCTGCTTCGAAGCGGCCCACCACTCGGGCGTAGTGCGTACGCCAGATAACGCCACGTGCTTGTGCCTTAGGCACTCCGTTTGAGCCATCGCTAATACCCTTATCGATAAGCTCCAGATAGCAGTGTCCCGAAGAGTTCACCTTTGCATCGGCAACCTCGGCACTCACCCACACGGGCAAGGCAAACCTCTCCGCAAGGGTGTCGCGGATAGAGAGTTGCAGCTCGGCAAGGGTTATGTGTTGCGATGGGGTCATCGTCGTGTAGCTTGGTTACAAGATTTTGATATAGAGCTCGGCGGGAATCTCCTTGCCTTCAGGCAGGCGGATATCGAGAACGTGGTCGCTGATGACGGGCTCTCCGTTGCGGCTCGCAGGGGTCCATTTCGGCGATTCGGCAATGGCGGCCAAGACTTTGCGGCGCAGGCGATTATCGGTAGATTCGATAATGTCACTAACGCACACCTTGCCATCACAGCCAACCGTGTAGCGCAGAATAACCCTGGCGGCAGGCTCGCTCGCATCCCACTTTACCTGTTCGGAGATATATCGTTCGAAGGATTGGCCACCCTGAAACTCGGCATACTTATCGTACTTGAGAGTGATGATAATCACGCCGTTGCTGGCACGGTTGCCATAGCGGGCGATGCTTTCGTCGTTAATCTCGAGGGGTTCGATACTCTCGATATCTGACTGCGGGATATGCTTCACATCGCTCATCTCGCGGCCATTGACGATGTAGAGCGGCGAGCCTCCCTGCGCAAACGACAAGAGCGACCCGAAGGCCGCTACTGTCGCTACGATTATGGTCGTTATTCGCATCTTTTTCGCTCCCTTTTGAGAAAAACGCCCTCAATGAGCACGATATTGTGTGCCGACTACAACTCGCTCTCCTTCAATCGCTCAGCGTTCTCGGCAACGATCAGCTGGTCGATGCAGCCCTGAATGTCACCATCCATAAAGGCCGAGAGGTTGTAGATCGTATAGTTGATACGGTGGTCGGTGATTCGGCCCTGAGGGTAGTTGTAGGTACGAATCTTCGCCGAACGGTCACCGGTCGAAACCATAGTCTTACGCTTCGATGCGATCTCGTCGAGGTACTTCGAGTACTCGAGGTTGAAGATTCGGGTACGCAACTCCTCGAATGCCTTATCGAAGTTCTTGAGCTGTGACTTCTGATCCTGACACTGAACGACGATGCCTGTCGGGATGTGGGTCAGTCGGATAGCCGAGTAGGTGGTATTTACCGACTGTCCACCCGGACCCGATGCACAGAAGATATCCTTGCGGATATCGTTCATCGAAATCTCGACATCGAACTCCTCAGCCTCGGGAAGTACGGCTACCGATGCAGCCGAGGTGTGAACTCGACCCTGAGTCTCGGTCTGGGGTACGCGCTGTACGCGGTGAACGCCCGACTCATACTTGAG
>JAGBVQ010000148.1 GCA_017630245.1 Alistipes sp.
CAAATCCTTGAAGCCACGGAGTACGCCACCTGCGCCGCAAGCCTTGCGAGCCATCATCGGGAAATCCTCGCGCTTGATACCCACCTCCGCAAAGGTGCGGGGCAAGCCCAACGTATCGAAGAAGAACTCCGAAAGCAGACGTATACCCTCACGAGCAACTACCATAGGTTCCTCTCCTCCATCCACACCAAAGACATTCACCGCAAACTGCACATACTTCGACACATTCGACTCGTCCAAGCAGTACTCCATCCAACGGGGAGTGAGTAGAGCCAAGCCCAAGCCGTGAGTTATATCATATTTTGCCGAAAGCTCGTGCTCAATAGGGTGACAACTCCACGCCTTGCGATGGCTGCCGAGCACAAAGCCGTTGATTGCCCACGACGATGTCCACATCAGATTAGCTCGCGCCTCATAATTCTCGGGCTCACGCATAGCCACGGGTGCGAACTTAAGAACGGTCTTCATCATTCCCTCCATAAAGCAGTCGAGCATATAGAGGTCGGGCTCCATATTGAAGTAGGTTTCGGCGATATGCGAGAAGATATCGACCGAGCCACACGCTGTCTGATATTGATTTACCGAGTAGGTCAGAGTCGGATCAAGGAACGATACCTGAGGCAACAACGGGCGAGCCAAACGACCAATCTTATCACCCGTCTCAAGGTTGCTGATCACGGCTGCGGTATCCATCTCCGAGCCTGTTGCCGAGAGTGTCAGGATGGTCACAATCGGCAGAGCGCGCTCAATCGGAGCCCACTTTTCATTAAGAAAATCCCACGGATCGTGCTCCACGCAGGCACCTGCTGCCATAAACTTCGTAGCGTCGATGGTCGAGTCACCGCCCACAGCCAGCAGAACGTCGATATTATGCTCCTTACACATCTGGGCTCCCTTACGCACCGACTCGATACGGGGATTAGGCTCAATGCCCGAGAGCTCAAAGACCTCCATATCGGCCTTTTTCAACTCCTCCATAACCCTATCATAAAGACCTATACGCTTAATCGAGCCACCACCATAGGTCACCAGCACGCGCTTACCAAATTTACTCAACTCCTCGCCAAGATGACCGAGTTTGTTCTCTCCGAAATATACCTTCACCGGTATATCATAGACAAAATTGCTATTCATACTCTATCTTTTATTGGTTATTCATCATCTCTATCCCTAAGTCTATCTATAAATCTGATGCCCAGACAATATCAAATGATTAGACACTATCTGCCGCAGACAGCGCGGTAATCGCAATAACGGCAAGCTTTCTTATCTTCACACTGACGGAACGGCACATTGGGGTCGTAGACCTCCGAAAGTTTGGCCGCAACCAACGACTCAAACGCCTCGCGATAGGTCGAATACATAGCACCCTCCTCATTAGAACTCTTATCAATAAGGAGCGGAGAGTACGTCTTGTCATTCATCTCGCGAACATAGTAGAGCACAGGACGCACATCACAACCCGCCGTGTAGTACATCATCATCGCATAGAGCATCGTCTTGGTAATGTTCGATATCTTATCCTCCGGCGTACCATTAAAGAGCGAATTTAGATCTCGATATTCAAGGTGCTTGCTACCCGTCTTATAGTCGATAATGCGTATCGAGCCGTCGTCCATTCGATCCATACGATCCGAAATACCCTCGAAGCGGAGCTTAAACTCCTTATCTCCCACCTTGAATGGGAAGTCGTAGCGCACAGGTTTCTCAAGTTGTATCACGCTGAAATTGTCGTGATCTGCATCGTATGCGAGGATATGACGCAGGTAGCGAATAACAACACTGCGTACCAATGTTAAATTACCGCTATACTCTTCGGGCACAACTTTTTCCGTGTGTAGATACTCGTGACGTATAGCCTCATCCACCACATCCTCAAGCTTTTGAGACTTTGCCAATGTCTTCAGTTTACGACCCTGAGCACGCACATCGACAAAATCTTTGTAGAGTAGCTTTGCAGCGTAGTGAAAAATGATTCCCAAGATGCGGTCATCAACCCTCTCCTCAATCTCATCCTCGCTGCGAAGTTTCGCCACCACCGAGAAGTAGAACTTAAGCGGGCAATCCAGGTATAGCGAAAATGCTGTAGGCGAGAGTTTTGATGGGGCATTGGGTTGCAAGAATTGGTGCATACACTCCAATATCTCGGGACTCTTCTCAACTTCGATAGGTCCCTCCTCCTCAAGATTGACATCAACACCCACCTCTACACGGCGAATATTAAAATCTGTTTCGTACTGCAGTTGGCGGATATATCGACTCGGCTCACCCGTAGTGCGATCATCTGCGTGCGAGCAGTAGATCATATATAGATTCTCACAGCGTTGCGCCAGACGGTAGAAGTAATATGCATAGACACCCTCGTGGTGTTCGGGTGTAGGCATTCCATAGCCAAAGCGTAGGTTATAGGGGATAAACGAGGCTTGCGAGGAGTGGTTACCCGGGAAGTTATCGTCATTCATCGAAAGGAGTATCACATTCTTGAAATCGAGATTTCGAGTCTCAAGAATACCCATAATCTGCACACCCTCCAGAGGTTCGCCCTCGAATGGGATACGCACGCCCTGCAAGTGTCGGCGCAGCAGCGAAATGTAGACGCTCTGCAACATCGTAATATCGCACTCCACAAGCGAGTTATGCAGTTTTGTGATATTTTCGGACATCACGGCCAAAAACTCTGTGCGACGCGATTGACCCTGCGCATCCTCACCGTGCATAGCTGCCACGGCAGCCACCACATCCTGAAGATATAGCGACAATGCATCCCACTCCCCGACTCGCTTAAAAATCACCGACAACAACTCCCCTTCAGCCAACATCGCCCCCTCGATCATCACTCGATGATTCTTGCGGATTGTTGCTAATAACTTTGCACACTGCTCCGGCTCGGCATCTGCGACATAGGGATGCGAAAGAATGCCCGCAACGTCGGCATGGTAGAATAACTGACGACCTTCGTTATCATCTCGGCTATGGCGTTGCAACTCCAAAAGGCGCTCCACAAGCGAGTAAGCCAAGCTCTGTCGCAGGGGATATCCCATCGTCACATTCACCTTACCCAACCCCTCAGGCAGCGAGTGCAACAGTGGCTCAAGGAGATTTTCATCGGTCAGAACGATTGCAGTCTCCTTATCGAGTTTACCCTTGAGGGCAAGCTCGCGCAGAACCTCTGCCACATATTTACACTGAACAACATTCGACACAGTCGAAATGGAGGTAATGGAGCCAATGTTTCGGAAATTATCGCACGGCAACTCCTCTCGCGAAGGAAACTTTGTGATATTATCACGCAGGAACATACCCGCCTCCTGCTCTCGATTTTTGATATAGTAGTTATCGTAATCCCAGAAGAACTCTGCGTTGGCCGCCGTTGTCATAAACTCCAACAACTGCTGCTCGCAGGTCGAGAGTGCATTGAATCCCGCCACAACATATCGGCGCGGCTTGGCAAACGAAGCTCGACCCTCCTTAATCATCTCGGCAGCCATACGGTGCACCATTCCGGCATAAGCCATACCTAGCGAAAGTAGGCGCTCACGATACTCGTTATAGATCGGTGCCAGCGATCGCCACACCTCCAGAAAACGGCGTTTCTCTTCGGTCAATGACGCCCCCTCGGATATATTTCGCCAAAATGCGGTAACTATCTGCAACTGCTCCGCCTCAAGATATGACAGATCCGCCTCCAGCTCCTTGATATCTGCCACATTAGCAAAGATCTTATCAGCCGGAATGCAATACTTATCAATCATATCGAAATCGGCCAGCAATATCTCGCCCCAGAAGTAGAATTTATCAAACGTAGAGGAGGGATGGTGGGCTAAATAGATCTTGAAGAGTTCGGCAATAAGCCTTGTCTTCTCGCCAATCTTCAATCCCGAAATTTCGGACATCAACTCATCGACCGTGAGCCACTCCGGTTGCCAGAGAGGTTGATCGACAATCTTAGATAGTTCATCGTTAAAAAATAGACGGGCACGGCGCGAGGGAAAGAGTATCGACAACGACGAAATATCATCGCCGTAGCGCTCATAAAGGCGAGAAGCAACCTCTGAGATAAAGCTCTTCATTGCACACTATTTATCTGCACTAATAATATCGCCACCGAAGAGCGACGAGCGAACTCGAACAATCGTAGGTTTACCCTTATAAGTAATCACGGCCGAGGTTGAAGTTGTAGCCTCCAGACGCTCGGTAGCCTGCAACGACACCTCCGCACCGTGCGAAGCATCAACGATAGCTGCAACACTCTCCAGAGCCGATGCATCGAGTTTTGCGGTCGACACCTTTACACCCAAGTAGCGAGCCACACCCTCCAGCACAACACTGCTGCGTCCGGTGACCTCCATCGCCAAATCCTGAACATTAACCTTACCGCTAACGGTAGCACCGCCCGAGACCAGCAGATCGAACATCTTACCCTCGAGGGGTTGCTCCATTGTGACGTTTGCGCCGGCTATGGTTAGTTGCGAAAGGTCGTTGTAGTAGATCTTAACCTCGGTAATGGTTGTACGCTTCGTATCGACCGTCTCGACAACGTTCAACAAACCCTTCTTATCGACCTCCATCTTGAACTTTGTGGTGGTAGATCCCTTTGTGTCGAAATAGATCTTCGGAGCCTCAGTGGCAGCGATGCGAATCAGCGAAACCTGCATTGCGCCGCTGATATTTATCTTATCGAATTTGCCAAGCCACTCCGAGCTCGGTGTGCTAACAATATTATCAAGTCGTGCAGCACCTGTACTCACCTCCTCCGGCTGCTTTGCTGTAGGCTGCGACGACTGCTCCTGAGCCGAGAGAACTCCGCACAGAAACATTGCCCAAAGTAACAAAAACGTTCTTTTCATAACTACATACATTTTTGAAAGAGCAAGATACTATTTTTTTTCGGAACTCCCCTTCAATATTTTGATTTTTCAACCAAAAAGCCTAATTTTTCATCTAAATAAACCTTTTTCTGCAGTTTTTATCTAACATTCGAAGAGTTTTTTGTATCTTTCGGGCAAAGACAATTTACCGTGAGAGCAAAAATTTTAAGCGCGAGCGCAGGCTCGGGAAAGACATATCAGTTAGCCTATAAGTATGTGCGAGATGTTGTCGAAGATCCGACATCATATCGCAACATCCTGGCCGTAACCTTTACCAACAAGGCCACCGAGGAGATGAAAAGCCGAATCCTCAAGGAGATACACACTCTGGCCTCGAACAAACGTAGCGACTATACCACTCGTCTTTGTGACGAGCTCTCGCTCGATGAGCACACCGTACGCCAACGTGCACGCGAGGTTCGTTCGGCAATTCTGCACGACTACTCACGTTTCTCGGTCCTCACGATCGACAGATTTTTTCAGCGCATACTCCGAGCTTTTATTCAGGAGCTGAGCATCGACCTAAACTTCTCCACAGAGATCGATAGCGATGCGCTTCTTGGCCGCGGAACAGATGCACTGATCGAGGATATTTCAACCAACCGCGACCTGCTACGTTGGATTACCGACTTTATGCACGAGCGAATGGATGGCAATAATCGTTGGGATATTCGCGACGGAATCCTTGCCCTCGGAGATGAGATATTCAAGGAGCGCAACAAGGAGGCTGTAAGCAACGCCTGCCCCAAGGAGGAGCTTAAACGCATAGTCCAAAATGCTAAAACTCTCGCCAGTACCACACAAAATAAGGTGACAAAAAAAGCATCTGCGGCTCTCAAGCTTATGAAGGATAATAACGTGGAACACAGCGACTTCTACCGAGGCTTTACTACCTTCTTTAAGGATGTTATGGAAAACCCGCGCAAGGAGCCTACCACCACCGTACAGCAGAGAGCAGAATCCCTCGATGGATGGTTTACAAAGAAGGGTGGTTCGGCATCAGCGCAAGCTATTGCTCCAACGTTGCGTTCCCACCTTCACAACATCGTCAAGCTGCAGCGTAAGCATTCGAAACAGTGGAACACCGCCGAGTTGATAGGTGAGAATTACCGTAGTTTCGCCCTGCTTTCTGAGCTATATGACAAGGTATTGCTGATGTGTGATCAGGAGAACTTAATGTTGCTCTCAGAGACTAAATATCTTCTCTCGAAGTTTATCGCAAACAACGACACGCCATTTATCTACGAGAAGGTAGGCACTCGTTTCGATCGCTTTATGATTGACGAGTTCCAGGATACATCGTTCAAGGAGTGGCAAAACTTCCTGCCGTTGCTTCACAATGCTATGTCGCAATCGGAGGATACCTCTGTATTGCTGGTGGGCGATGTCAAGCAGTCGATCTATCGCTGGAGAGGAGGCAACTGGAAGATTTTGAGCCAACTTGCAGCCGAGAAACTCGGAGTGGAGGATACCCAAACCATCAATCTCGATGAGAATTGGCGAAGCCTGCCCCTTATTGTTAAGTTCAATAACGAGACAATCGAACGTGTCGTACAACTCGACAACGGCATACTCAACAACGCACTCAGTAGCGCCGTAGCCGAGAAGATGATCTCACCTGCACTGGAGTCCGAATTGAAGGATATGCTCTCGTCGGCATATCTCGGGCACGCCCAAAAGCCACGCCGCAAAGCCGAGCACGAGGGTTATGTGAACATCACTGTTTTCGACGACGAGCCACCCATCATCGAGCGCATCAAGAGCCTGCTCGACAAGGGTTTCCGTCCAAAAGATATAATGATTCTGGTACGCTACAATGACTCAGGCGTAGAGGTAGCCCGCACTCTACTCGACTTCAAGCAGGAGAACGAGGATCCTCGCTATGAGTTTGATGTAATGACCCAGGAGGCGCTAATCATAGGCTCGGCACCGATAGTAAAGTACATCATTGCGATATTGGCCCTTGCGGTGAATCCCAATGACAACATCAGCCGTGCGCTCTACCGTCGATACGATAGCAATGAAAACGACTTTGGCAAGCCACTGACAGAGGAGGAGCTTGCATTCTTGCAATCGATACGTCAACTCTCGCCGGAGGCTGCGTTCGAGCAGATTGTTATGCAGTATAAGCTCTCCGAGCGAAAGGATCAGAGCGCCTATCTGCAGGCTCTGCACGAGCAGATTGTAAGATTCTGTATCGATAAGGTTGCCGATATCAACCTCTTCCTCAAGTGGTGGAAGGAGAGCGGATCGGGCAAATCGATGAGTGTGGAGCAGAGTGAACGAACAATCGAGATCACAACAATCCACAAAGCCAAAGGCCTCGAGAAGCCGGTGATTATTATACCGTTCTGTAATTGGAATCTCGACCCGCGCACCTCTACAGGTATAATCAACAGCTACATCTGGGCGAAGGCTAAGGGAGATAAGGAGCTTGAGAGCCTGGGCACACTGCCGATAAATACCAAGTCGATTATGGCCAATTCTCACTTCTCGGCAGATTACTACCGCGAAAAGGTCTACTCACATATCGACAACATCAACTTGCTATATGTTGCGCTGACCCGCGCAGCTGAGTCGTTGCATATATTTATACCGGCTCCTCCTATTAAAGGTCTGCAAAATAACACCGTAGGAAAACTACTTCTCACAACCCTCAATGGCACAGAGAG
>JAGBVQ010000015.1 GCA_017630245.1 Alistipes sp.
AGATGTCTTGGCCGACAATACAAAGATCAACATCGCTCTGGGCGACAATAGCGCAGACTTCAACTTCAATGAGAATCGCGCAGCCTTCTTCAAGGCTATCAACGAGAGCAACACCCTCGATCTTACCATCACAGGTAGCTTCCGTGAGACCGAGGAGGGTGAGGACTCTTCGTTCGAGATGACCTCGAAAATCAACAACGTTAAGGCTGGCCAGTGGCGCAAAATTACCCTCATCATCGAGCACGCAAGCGATGGTAACATCGATGTTAAGGTCGAGGTTGAGAATTGGGTATTCGACGAGGTAATCACAGTTGAGAGCTCTATGTTTCTAATGGAGAGCGTTATCGTTGATGACGAGGATACCAAGTATGCTCCGAAAATCGAGTGGATTGATAACGATATCGAGACTCCGCTGACTCTCACCGATGCAATGTTTGATGAGTATGGCGAGTGCAAGAACCCCGTTCGTATCAACATCTCTACAACTTATCCCCTCGCAGGTCTGCAGGTAGATATCGCTTCGACCAACCCTGAGTTTGCAAGCGCTTTGACTGCAATGGGTCTCTCCTCGTCAATTGATATGTGTAACCCCGGTAGCGCATCGGTTATCCTCGGCGCACTCGGCTACCCTAACGGCTCTCAGATCCTCGGCAAGCAGAGTGTAAACTTCAACTTGCAGCCCCAGATGAAGCAGCTGCGTGAGTACAACGGTACCCACACCTTCCAGATTACCGCTACTGACGAGAAGGGTTTCAAGACCGTAAAGACTCTGACCATTAAGGTTGGTGGCGCTGGTGCTACTATTACTTGGGTAGGCTACGACATCTCGCAGCGTTATGAGATTACCGACGAGTTGACCGCCACAATCGAGGTTACAAGCGAGGTGGGCATCACCGGTTTCACCGTTGATATTCAGTCGTCGACACTCGACAAGAACTCGCTGATGGCCGTAGGTCTTGACTCACACCTCGACTTGGTAAACCCCGCATCTGACAGTATAAACGAATCTCTTGTAGGTCTTGGTTTCCCGACTCGCGAGAAGGTTCTCAATCAGAAGAGCGTATCTTTCACTATCACACAGTTCCTCAGTCTGTTGGATATTACCGGTAACGGTGACCACGACTTTGTGATGACTGTAACTGACGCTAATGGTGCAGTTTCGCAGGCAACGGTGATGTTGTCAGACCTTGACTAAAACAAAAATTCCCCTAATATGAAACGATTATTTATATATATAGGCATAATGCTCGCAATGGTGTCGTGTAACAAGAGCGACAACTTCGAGCAGAGCGTGCTTCCCGCCGATAGCGGAGCCGTTCGCTTAAGTATCACAGCCCCGAAGAGCGTGGAGTCCGAGGCATACAACGCTATGGACAACTGCGCTGTAAGGGTCTACAAATACACCGACACTACCGACGAGAATGGTGAGGCTACTCGCGTAAAGGAGCTTATCCGTCTCTATAAGTCGGTCGAGGCACTCCCCTCGAAGTTGGAGTTGCTGGCTGGCGACTACGCTGTAAGAGTTGATGCAGGTACGAAGGCTGCGGCATCGTTTACCGAGTTGAGCTACCACGGCGAGAGCGACTTTACGGTCGAGGCCGGTATTATCACCCCCGTAAAGGTTGATTGCAAAATGCTCAATAGCCTTGTAGAGGTTGTCTTCGACCCCTCGGTTGCCAAGAAACTCGACGTAAACTCATTTGCAGATGTATGCATTGGCGAGGAGTATGATGCAGCAGGAGTAAAGGAGGGTAAGGTGTCGTACCTGCGCTATGAGCAGGATGGTACCGGATATTTCCTTATGCCCGAAGATGCAACGACCCTCACCTGGTTCTTCCACGGCGAGAGCAGCAACACCGAGATTGGCACCGTGGAGAAGAGCGGCAAGATCGAGAATGTAGCTGCAGCTACTAAGTACACACTCACCTTCAAGTATTCGAAGGGGCTTGGCGGCAGCCTCTCGTTCGAGGTTGACGTTGATACCACAGAGGAGATCTTCAACGATAAGATCGCCTTCAGTCCCGACCCGACAATCAAGGGAATAGGATTCGATCCCGAGCAGGTGCAGTATGTTGTTTCGGACAACTTCACCTTCAACATCGCAGCTTTGGCTGATATCAACCAACTTACCGTTACTGCAGAGGGCACAACTTACGATATTCTCAACGGCGAGAACAACGGAATCAATATCGTAAAGAACTCGGCGAAGAACTGTGATGTAACCATCTCGCCCGAATTCTTCGCAACTATGAACGGCGGTGAGCACAATCTTGCGTTCCGCGTAGAGGATGCAGATGGTGGTCAGGCAAACGTTATCGTAGTATTCACAACACAGGGAATCATCTCGATTGAAGATGTCTATGATCCGTGGTTTAACTCGGCTAATTTCCAGGGCGTTGTATTGGATAGCGCAGCAACAAACGTTGCTATCAAGTACCGCACCGTAGGTGGCGAGTGGAATAGCCTTGAGACTACAAAGTCTACGGAGGCAAACATCTACTCGGCTTATTTGGAGTTCGGCCAGGGTCAGAGTTATGAGTACGCACTCTTCGTGAATGATGTGCTTGTGGGTAATACCCTGAGTATTTCGACTCCGGTAGGTGTGCAGATTCCCAATAGTGATATGGAGAGCTGGGCTATGGATGGCAAGACTTGGTGTCCCACCGCAGATCTGAAAAATGCTTTATGGGATACAGGTAATGGTGCAATCTCGTCATACAGCAGCCTCATTGGCCAGGACAATATCACCTACCCCAAAGATGAGACTCGTCCGGGATCGACAGGAACGAAGTGTGCTTATATGCAATCAATCAATGCTGTCATCGCCTTGGCTGCAGGAAACCTATTCATCGGTGATTTCATCAAGACTGATGGAACCGGAGGTGTCTTGGATTTCGGTAAGCCGTTCAATTTCACTATTCGTCCGAAGGCTGTTAAGTTGTGGATGAAGAGTAAATGCGGAACTATCAACAAGGGAGATAAGGCTTCGGGACCCGACCTTACGAAGATATTCCTTTGTCTGTGTGACCGTACCGAGCCCTACCATATAAATACTAATAACAAGGAGACGCTCTTCGATCCGCGCACATCTCCGAACGTAGTTGCTAGCGCAATCTACGAGAGTACAACTTCGGTTTCCGAGTGGACAGAAATCACAATCCCTATCGAGTATAAGGACAATACGAAGCCTAACTATATTGTATTCACACTGACTTGTAGTGGTTATGGTGACTACTTTACAGGTAGTACCGAAAGTGAGATGTATATTGATGATATAGAACTAGTATACTAATGCAGAGAAAGAATTATTTATTAGCGTTACTGGTGAGTTTTATGGCACTGCCGCTCTTTGCCCACACGGGCAAAGAGCCGGCTGTGGCCGTAGATTCATTGGCAACGACAACCCTCACCTCGGCAGAGGTTGAGACACTAACCCCTAACCAACATCGCAAACAGCGAGGTGTAATTTCATTAGCGACAGAGATCGTGCCCAAAGGTCAGTGGATCTTTGGAGGTACCGGCTCGTACTCAACCCATTCGAACGATAGCTACAAGCTATTGGTTATCGAGGGTATCAACTCAAACGGCTACACCGTTAAAGTTAGCCCCTTGATCGCCTACTCGCCCAAGAAGAATATGGCTTTCGGTGTGCGCTTTGCGTATGGCCGCTCGCTCTTCTCGATGGACGGAGCGTCGGTATCGGTTGCAGGAGCAGCTCTTAATGTAGACTATTTTCACGCAATTAAGCACTCTTACGAGGGTGTGGCATTGTGGCGTCAATATATTCCGCTGGGCAACAGCAAGCGCTTTGCGCTCTTCACCGAGACACAGATTAGCCTCGGCGGTATGCAGGCAAAGTTTGCCGAGGGTGCCAATATCCGCGGTACATACCAGACCGGATACAACGTATCGGTAGGTCTTAACCCGGGTATCGTAGCCTTCGCAACAAACAATATTGCACTCGAATTAAACGTCGGAGTGCTCGGCCTGAACTACTCGCACGTAAATCAGGTGCACAATCAGGTTACGACCGGCGATCGCTCGGGCGGCTCGATAAATTTCAGAGTAAACTTGCTCTCGATTGGCGTGGGAGTAGGATTCTATCTATAAAAACGTGATGAATATGAGAAGATTTTTAGCAACACTTGCAATGGTATTCGTCGCGTACAGCTCCTTCGCCGAGCAGAAGACGACTACCACACCCCAACTCGACAAGAGTGGAGATGTGATCCTCACCTCAGAGAGTACAATTACCCCCGCAGCTGCAGTGGCTGTGCAGGATTCAACCAAGGTTCAAAACTCTGCAAAGAGTCGCTTTATGCCGACCAGCAGACGCATTGACCGCGAAATTAACAAAGGTGTATATGCCTACAAGGGCGAAGTTATGCTCGGTCTTACCGTTTCGTACGGCAATCTCGCGAGCGACGATTCGGACTACTATCTGCTTCTCGACCAGCTCAAGCTCAACGGCTCGATTATTCAGGTAAATCCCTTCATCGGCTGCTTCGTCGCAAATAACCACGCTCTGGGTCTGCGCTTCGGCTACACCCACATTGACGGCTCGCTTGGCAATGCAAGCATCAACTTGGGAGAGAGCATCGATCTGGGCGATCTCTCGTTTGGCGGCGTTGGTTTGTTGAGCGACAGCTACTCGCTTGGTCTCTTCTACCGTTCGTATGTTCCCATCGATAAGAAGGGTCGTTTCGGTCTCTTTAGCGAGCTCGAGCTCTCGGCTCAGACCGGAAAGCAGGCGCTCTCCTTCACCAAGAAGGCTGCAGAGAACGAGGATGGCACGATTGCAGAGGCAACAACTTCGACCAGTAACTCCAAAACATTCCGCACAAAACTCGGCTTCCATCCCGGTTTGGCGGTATACATCTTCCCCAACGTATGTGCGACAGTTTCGGTTGGATTGGGTAGTTTGCAGTACAACTCCACAAAGCAGCTCGATGCAGCAGGCAATGTGACCGGATCTCATTGGGATTCACAGCTTAGAGCTCGCCTTAATATTACCGATATTCGCATCGGTGTGAACCTCCATTTGTGGAATAATAAAAAACCGTAGCAGATGATGAAACTTTTGAGAAGATACGCAACATTCGTTGCAATGCTGACGGCGATTTCGTTCGTGGGTTGTATCCACAACGATCTCCCCTACCCCGTAGTTAAGTTGGCTATTGAGAGCATCGAAGCCGAGGGGGCTTCGGGTCCGTGCGTTATCGATGCAGTAAATAGAACAGTGACAATTCCTCTGCTCGAGACCACCGATATTCGTAACGTCGAGATCACAAGCGCAACCTACACCGAAAAGGCAACCTCTTCGGAGTCGCTGGTGGGTACATTCGACCTGCGTACGCCCAAGTATATCACACTCTCGCTCTATCAGGACTACGAGTGGGCAATCCGTGCCGAGCAGAATATCGGCTACACCTTCGCCATTCGTGGCCAGATGGGATCGACCGAGTGGGATCTGAACAACTTGGTTGCAACAGCTTATATCCGTAACGACTTCGACCTCTCGAATGTCGAGGTTACGGCTCTCAAGCTCGGTCCCGAAGGTATTACCTCTATGTCACCGACAATGAGCGAACTCGCCGATTTCAATACTGTACGCTTCGTGGATGTGACCTGTCACGGTCGTAGCGAGCGTTGGAGCCTCTATGTAATTCCGAAGGAGTTGCAGGTGAGCATCGCAAATATCTGCCCCGGAGCAAAGGTTGCTTGGATCGATGTAGAGGGTATCGCCGAGACTGATATGGGTCTGCGCTACCGCGCAAAGGGCCAGAGCGAGTGGACTACCATCCCCTCAAAGTGGATCAAGCTGGATGGCGGTAATTTCCAGGCAATTCTTCGTGGTCTGGAGCCTAAGACGACCTATGAGGTCATCGCCTACTCAGATGCCAATAATTCGGATATCGTAGAGTTTACTACGGGTGAAATGTATACTCTTCCCAATGCAGATTTCGAGAGTTGGACAAATAAGGATAACAAGATATGGTGCCCCACATCGAGCCTGCTTGACGCTACTTGGGATACGGGTAACCACGCAACAGCCGGCGTTGGTGCCGGAAACCTTACGACTCCGTCGGATGACGTGCGCCCCGGCTCGAAGGGCTCGAAGAGTGCCTATATGGCCTCGATGAAGGCGAGTGTTATGGGTATCGGTAAGTTTGCAGCCGGCAATCTCTTCGTTGGCGAGTTTATCGCCATCGACGGAATGGGCGGTATTGTCGAGTTCGGCAAGCCTATGGGCACTGCAGCGCGTCCTACGGGTATACGATTCTGGATGAAGAACAACTGCGGCACAATCAACGAGGGTAACTACACCTCGGGCATTGACCTTACAAAGATCTTTGCCTGCATCTGCGACCGCACAGCTCCCTACCATATCAATACAAATAAGGAGGAGACGCTCTTTAATCCGCTTACAGCTCCGAACGTAATTGCTCACGGAGTCTACGAGAGCAATACGTCGATAAGCGAGTGGACCGAGATGACGCTGAAGCTCGATTATAAGGATTTCAAGACCGAGCCGAACTACTTTGTCTTCACCTTCACTTGTAGCGGCTACGGCGACTACTTTACCGGTAGTACCCAGAGCTGGATGTATGTCGATGATGTGGAGATTCTCTACGATCTCGACGATGAGGGCAACTGCCGATAGAGAGCAGTTCTATATAACGAAAAAAGACCGCAGAAATGCGGTCTTTTTTTGTGGTATAACGTACGAGATAATCTCCTATTAGTAACCCAGGATTCTGAGCATCGAGCGGTAGGACTGCTCCTTGGCAAAGAGACGTGTGTAGTACTCATTATCGTCCTTATCGCGGTCAATTACAATATGCTTGGGTGAGGGAATCAGGCAGTGCTGGATACCACCAAAGCCTCCGAGCGACTCCTGATATGCTCCCGTGTGGAAGAAGCCGATATACTGCGTGTCGCCGGCCTCGAGCTTCGGGAGGAAGATTGCGTTAGTGTGTGCCTCTGAGTTGTAGAAATCCTCACTATCGCAAGTCAAACCGCCCAAGAATACTCGCTGGTACTCCTTATCCCAATTGTTGATGGGCAGCATAATATATCGCTGGTTAATACCCCACGTATCGGGCAATGTAGTCATAAACGAGCTGTCGATCATATACCAGAACTCGCGGTCGTTCTGCTGCTTCTGGTTTACAATCGAGTAGAGGGTCGCACCACTCTCACCCACTGTAAACGAACCGAACTCGGTGAAGATATTGGGCTCCTCAACGCCATTCGAGGTACAGATATTCTTGATCTGTGCGATAATCTCCTCAGCGAGGTATTCGTAATCGTAATCGAAGTCGAGCGAAGTCTTAATCGGGAATCCACCACCGATATTGAGGCTATCCAACTCAGGGCAGATGGTCTTGAGCTGGCAGTAAATATTAACGCACTTAGCCAACTCGTTCCAATAGTAAGATGTATCCTTTACTCCTGTATTGATAAAGAAGTGGAGCATCTTCAGCTGGAATTTCTTACTTTTCTGAATCTTGGCTTTATAGAAGTCGATAATCTCGTTGTAGCGAATACCGAGGCGCGAAGTATAGAAATCGAACTTCGGCTCCTCCTCGCAGGCGATACGGATACCGACTTTACACTTCTTGGTAAATACATCCTCGAAGAGATCCAACTCCTCCTTATTGTCGATAACGGGGATAGTGTTCTGGAATCCGTCATTAACCAACTGGGCAATATTCTCGACATACTGTGGACGCTTGAAACCATTGCAGATGATGTAGCGATCCTTATCGATTATTCCGCTGTCATAGAGCGAGTTAATGATATGGATATCGTACGCCGACGAGGTCTCGAGGTGGATATCGTTCTTCAAAGCCTCCTCCAGAACGAACGAGAAGTGGCTCGACTTGGTACAGTAGCAGTAGTTGTACGAGCCCTTGTAATCGGTCTTTGCCATCGCCACGTTGAACATACGTTTGGCGCGGTTAATCTGCTGAGATATCTTAGGCAGATAGGTAATTTTAAGCGGAGTTCCATACTGTTTGATAATCTCCATCAAAGGAATTCCGTGAAAATAGAGTTCGTTATCTTCCACAGTAAACTCATCCTGCGGAAAGTCAAACGTCTGCTCAATCAGGTCGATGTACTTATTCTTCATCTTTGCTTTGTTTTGAAAATTTCAATCCAACCGAGTTACATTGAAAAATTTCTACCAAAGTAATCGAGTTACTTTCAAAAATCTTTCAGATTGCAAAACAAACAAATATTTTCGACATAGACAACGATTTACACAATTATTACGCAAAATCTTGGTTTTTTCTTCGAAAAAGTGTAATTTTGGGCGAATTTTTGCGATATGATAAACTCAATTATAATCAAATACCTGCAAGAGAACCGCCGATTGGTTATTCCGAAACTCGGAGCATTCATCGTCAAGGATGATAATCAGACGGTCGTATTCTCGGAATTGTTGCGTAGTGACGATGGCGTTCTGCGCGGACTTATCAAGGGCCACGGCGTGGGCGACATCGAGGCAGCGGGAGTTATCGACCGCTTTGTCTTCGAGGTACGACATACGCTCGACAGACATATGCCCTACAAGATAGGTAATTGGGGCACCCTGCGACGCAACGAGACCGGCAAGATCTTCTTTATGAGTTTCCGAACTCAGTTGCAGCAACCTATCCCTCAGCAGACTCCGCGACCTGTGTTCAACGCAAACGTTGCGGCTCAGCCGGCTATGGACAAGGCAGAGAGAGCCAACACAAACACCAATCAAGAGAACGAGAGCCCGAAACGAAGAGTGGCTCCGCGCCGCAAGCCCGACATCTTTATGATTGTGGCAGTGGTGGTGGTCGTAGTGGCAATCTGCGCAATTGCTTACGGACTTCTCTGCAACAAGGTAGACGAGGAGCCGGCTCCGTTCCCCGAAATCGAGAACGTGGAGTCGGTATTTGATCAGGAGATGGAGATCGCTCCCGAAATCGAAAATCCACAAAACTAAGATCTCAACACCTTCTAACAGAGCAGTAAATGGCAGAATTACTATCCATAAAGCAGCGTTTCGGCATTATCGGCAATTCGGAGTTGCTCAATCGCGCCCTCGAGGTTGCATTGCGCGTGGCTCCGACAGACTTGTCGGTATTGGTTACAGGCGAGAGCGGTGTCGGTAAGGAGTTCTTCCCGCAGATTATCCACGCCTCTTCAGCCCGCAAGCACAACAAATATATCGCCGTAAACTGTGGCGCTATACCCGAAGGAACTATCGACTCTGAACTCTTCGGACACGAGAAAGGCTCATTTACGGGTGCCACCGAGGCCCGCAAGGGTTATTTCGAGGAGGCAGACGGAGGTACCATATTCCTCGACGAGGTTGGAGAACTTCCGCTCGCCACACAGGTACGCTTATTGCGTGTACTCCAGACCGGAGAGTTTATCCGCGTCGGCTCGGCGAAGGTTCAGAAGACCAACGTGCGCGTGGTGGCAGCTACGAATAACAACCTGATGCAGGCGATTGCAGCAGGTCGCTTCCGCGAGGATCTATACTACCGACTCAACACCGTACCCATCGTCGTGCCTGCACTGCGTGAGCGCCCCGAGGATATCTATCTGTTATTCCACAAATTCGCATCAGATGTAGCGGTGCAGTACCGTATGCCGGCCATATCGCTCGACTCTGAAGCACGTGCAATGCTGGAGAGCTACGGCTGGAGGGGAAATATCCGTCAGCTGAAGAACGTAGCCGAGCAGATCTCGGCAATCGAGGAGTCGCGCACAATTACAGCACCGATTCTGGCAAAATACCTAACCGAGCAGCGCACAACTTCAGCGCCAAGTATAATGGGCTCAGCTCAGATGGATGATATGGGCACCGAGCGAGAGTTGCTCTACAAGGTGCTCTTCGATATGCGCAACGACATCAACGACCTGAAGCGAATGATGATGGAGATGCGTATGGGCGCTTCGATGCCGATGCAGCCAATGGAGCGCAAGGAGGTTATCGGTCTTCTGCCCGGCAATAGCCAGGGATTTACAGAGGATTATGCCGAGAGCGAGGAGGTCTTCGATGAGCCACGCGAACTAACCAAGGCCGATGTTCAGCGAGAGCAGATTATCCGCGCTCTACGCCGCCACAATGGCCGTCGCAAGGAGGCCGCTGCCGAACTCTTTATGTCAGAGCGCACGCTCTACCGCAAAATCAAGGAGCTCGGAATCGAATAATAGAACATTAAAACAACAAACAATAGGCTAAACTACACCGAAGATATGGGAATGTTAGAGATAATGGGAATTGCAGCCGTAGCGCTGTTTATGATACCCTACATCTGGTACCTGATGGCCGTAAGGAGAGGCATTCGCAGCAGACGTTGGCTCGCATTGGCTCGCAAATCCAACGAGCACGTCAGCGCTAAGCGACTATTTATGATTCCGCTCTGCATCTGCTATGCTGTCTGTGGCTTAATTATGATTATCGTCGGCAACGGCGTCTTCGGTGTCATATTTCTTGCTATGGGTGTGGTGATCCTCTACGACCAGCGATCACGCGACAGATATCGCATTATCTTGATGCCTAAAGCGATAATCTTCCCCTCGAGCATCGCTTGGTGGAAATATGAGGATGTTGCGCAGGTTGCCTACTCAAAGGAGTGCGGCTGCGTGGTTATAACCAATGAGAAGAGACTTCGCGCGGTATATCCGATGAGCGAAAAGGAGTATAAGTTAATGATGGCATACCTGAGAGGCCGTGTCGAAAACGTAGAAGAACTATGATTAAGAAACTGATATTCACACTCTTGGCTGCAGCCGTAACAGTTGGTTGCACCGTAAAATACTCGCTCTCGGGAGCTTCAATTCCGCCCGATGCAAAGACCTTTAGCGTTGCATACTTCCCTAATAATGCGGCGATGGTGACTCCGATGTTGAGTTCGACGCTGACTGATGCTTTGGTCGACAAATTCTCGCGTTCGACCCGCCTTACACAGGTGCAGGAGGGTGGTGATTTTGCCTTCGAGGGAGAGATTGTAGGCTACACCTCTACAACCGCTTCGGTATCGAGCAACGACTACGCTTTGCAGAACCGTTTGACGGTAACCATCCGCGTGCGTTTCACAAATCTCGTGGATGAGAAGGCCTCCTTCAATAACAGAACATTCTCGGCTTATGCCGACTACGATTCGACGAAGCTCCTCACGGAGGTCGAGGGTGAGTTGATCACCCAGATTGTCGAGCAGTTGGTAAACGATATATTCCAAGCAGCTGCAGGAAACTGGTAGAAAATGGAGGGATTTAAGCGCTACATAGCCACAAACGGTCAGGCCGAAATCGACTCGAAGGAGCTGGATGCAATCATCGAGCGCCACGGCTGGTTCACGGCTGCGCGTGCAGTGCGTGCAATCCGAAGCGGCGTAGTGGATTCGGTGCTAAATATCTCGCTTATCGGACGAGTGATGCCGCCGATGGCTCTGCCTAAGGTCGATATCGACCGTCTGCTTTCGCTCTCGCAGGAGCAGATAATCGACAAGTTCCTTCACCTGGACAACTACCGTATCGTAGCCGACGAAAGCGCAGAGAGTGACTCGGATAACGACATACTCACCGAGGCCGAATTTGACGAGGAAGATGACCTTGTAAGCGAAGATTTGGCAGAAGTTTACCTCTCACAGGGGCTAAAATCGGAGGCAATTGCAATCTATCGCAAATTAAGTTTGTTAAATCCGAAAAAAAGTATTTACTTTGCCGAACTTATTGAACAAATTGAGAAACAATAATTAAAATTTTGGAGATATGTTATACACATTTTGCATTGTATTGGTTTTGATCGCAAGCGTTCTGCTTATCCTTGCTGTTTTGGTACAGAGCCCGAAGAGCGGTATGGCAGCTAACTTTGGCGCATCGAATCAGGTAATCGGCGTACGTCAGACTACCGACTTTTTGGAGAAGTTTACTTGGGTTATGGCAGCAGCAATCCTCGTATTGAGCTTGTTGGCTACAATCGCTATGGATCGTGAGAAGGTTGCAGAGAGCAACGCAACTTCGATTTCGCACGATGCTGAGGCTCTCATCGAGAGCGCAAGCGAGGGCGAGGCTGTTCCCCAGTTGGAGATCCCCGCTGAGGAGGCTCCCGCACAGCAGGAGTAATCCAAGCCTCAACAATTAAGAGGTGTACAGCCAATGGTTGTACACCTCTTTTATTTTATAGATTAGACTCCCCTACTTGCCGAGGATAAATATTGCAGGGCGCTTATTGATATCGGGCATCGAAGCCTTACGCCACTCGGCAATCGGGCGTGTTACGATACTCTCACTCGGAGCGGTGATATCGACTGCAATGGTCAGCAGGGTCGTCGGAGCAAGAGTTTTGAGCAGTTGCTCAAAGAGTTTTGCGTTACGATAGGGCGCCTCGATAAAGAGTTGCGACTGACTCTCAGCCATAGCGCGTGCCTCATAACGCTTAATTGCACGCGAGCGATCTGGTTCCTTAACGGGCAAGTAGCCATTGAATGCAAACGACTGACCATTCAGACCCGATGCCATCACAGAAAGGATAATCGATGAAGGTCCTACAAGCGGCACCACGCGAATACCTCGACGGTGACACTGCGCCACAACCAACGCTCCGGGGTCTGCCACAGCCGGCACTCCTGCCTCGGAGATCACTCCGGCCGAACGACCCTCAAGCAACGGACGCACCAACTCCTCAACCTCGCGAGGAGAGGTAATGTGCTCATTTAGTTCACGAAAGGTAAGCTCATCAATCGGGCGAGCAATCTTTGCCTTCGAGAGGAAGCGACGCGCCGAGCGGGTATTCTCTACGATAAAGTAGTCGAGAGTATCAATAATCTGCTTATTGAGTTCGGGCAGCACATCCGAGATGGCCGTCTGGTCCGATATCGGGCAAGGTATAAGATAGAGTGTTCCGTACATTACTCTTTAATATAAATTCGTTTCACACGCGCCGAAACCGACGTAAGCACCTCGTATGGAATAGTTCCGAGCAGGGCTGCCATATCTTCGGCGGTATTGCCAGCCTGCGCCGAGAAGACTACAACCTCATCACCTTCAGCCACGTCGGGCCCATCGGTAACGTCAATCATACAGCTATCCATACATACTCGGCCCACAATCGGAGCCTTCACTCCACCCACAAGCATCGACCACACTCCGCAACCCAGATGGCGATCCAGACCATCTGCGTAGCCCACAGGAATCGTAGCCACTACACTCTCGCGACCAACTCTTTCTGCTCGGCCATAGCCTATACCCTCACCCTCGGCGTGACGTTTAATCTGCACAATGCGGGTTTTGAGGGTCGAGGTAGGTTGCAGGTTTTCATTATGTTGGAATCCGAAACCATAAAGTCCCAGACCCAGACGACACATATCAAACTGCGCCTCGGGGAATCGCTCAATAGCAGCCGAATTGGCCGTATGGCGCACAATCGGATAGGGCAATGCCTCGGCAATGCGACCACTCATACTATCGAAACGACTGATCTGCAGTCGCGTAAAGTCATCCTGTGAGGGATCATCCGCACAACTCAAGTGCGCAAAAATAGTTGCTACGCGTACATCGACCGAGAACTCTCCCAACTTCGAGAGTAGCGGTTCAATATCGGTCTCCTCGAATCCCAAACGGTGCATACCCGTATCGAGCTTTATATGTATAGGGAAGTTACGCTCGCCATATCGGCGTACCGCACCAACAAAACTTTCGAGCGAACGGAAACCGTAAATCTCAGGCTCCAAGCGATTAAGCACCATCTGATCGAAACTATCCTCATCGGCATTCAGCACCACAATAGGCATCGTTACACCCTTCTCACGCAGCACCACGCCCTCATCGGCGAATGCCACGGCAAGGTAGTCCACCCCCTCGTGTTGCAGTATCTGAGCCACCTCGGCATCGCCTGCGCCATAACTCGACGCCTTGACCATAGCCGTAAGGCGAGTAGAGGGTGATAATCTTGAACGGAAATAGTTCAGATTGGAGATCATCGCATCGAGATTAACCTCCAGGACTGTAGTGTGGCTCTTGCGCTCCAATGCGTGGCTAATCTTCTCAAATCGGCTTGCGCGATTACCCTTCAGCAGCACCGCTGCATCGGCAAAGTCGCGGCCATTCATACGATTAAGGAATTCGTCGGTAGAGCTATAAAAGCTACCCTCAACACCCTCAAAAAATTCTCGTGCATCCGAAATCGCATCGCCGATACCGATAATGCGCTCTACCCCACTCTCGGCAACCAAAGCCGCCACACGGGCATAGAGTTGCTCATCGGAGACTCCACTTTGAAGGATATCCGAGAGGATCAAAACCTTACCTCGACCTGCAGCCACGTTGTGCAGATAATCTAATGCTATTACCAGCGAGTTGATATCCGAATTATAGGCGTCATTCACAAGCAGCGAGCCATTAATTCCCTCCTTAACCTCCAGGCGCATAGCCACGGGTTGCAGCAGCGAGAAATCGGGAGTTGGGTAGCGCAAAGCCTCGAATAGAGCCTCGATGATTTGACCATTTCGACACGAAGCCTCGTCCGAGAAGCTGGGCTCGGGCATTGTCGCAGCATCAATCTTTACAACATCGAAAACCTCAACGGCTCTCTCCACCTCAGCGTATGCACTATGGTATATGATAGTATCAGCCCTGCGGGCCAACAGCAATTTTTCTTCAATTTTCTGTCCAAGCGAATCAAAGCCCTCCTGATGAGCATCGCCCAGCGAGGTCACAACGACCATATCAGGGCGAATCATCCGCTCCAGACGCTCCATCTCGCCCGGCTTGGATATACCTGCCTCAATCAGTACCAGATCCTCACTTCCATCCGCCATAAGTAACGAGAGAGCTACACCCAGCTGCGAATTATAGCTGCGAGGCGAGCGGAAAACCTTCACCCCTGCGGGCAGGCACTGCGCAATCCACTCCTTGACAACGGTCTTTCCGTTTGATCCTGTGATACCTACAACCTTACCCGAAAGGTTTGCTCGATGAGCCTCTGCAAGGCGTTGCAGAGCCTCGATAGAGTTCTCGACAACAACATATCCTGCACCCTCTCTGCACTCACACTCCTTCTCACACATAAAGGCACGCACGCCCCTATCGTACATCTCAGCGACAAAATCGTGAGAGTCGTGATTCTTTCCGCGCATAGCCACAAAGAGTACATTGCGACCGAATGCACAGTTGCGGCTATCGGTCTCCACTCCGCAGACCTCACGATCCTGGCCGTAGAGTCTGCCACCGCATATTGCGGCTATTTGAGAGAGGAAGTAGTTCATATTGCTTTCTCTATTTGAAAGTTATCACTGTAATTCCGGCTCCACCCATATCGGGGTGCTCATCACGCACCGAACCAACGTGCGGAATTGTGCGCAGGTAGGCACGAATCTCCTCCTTGAGCGCTCCTGTACCCTTACCGTGCAGCACTGTAACCGTATCGACGCCCACCATCAGGGCATCATCGACCAAATCCTGCACCTTATCCAGAGCCTCCACGACCCTCATACCTCGCACATCCACCGTGCGTGAGAAGTTGAGTCTACGCTCCGAAATCTCGGTAGCAATCACCGTACGAGGTGTCACGGGGCGTGTAGCCTCTCGGTACTCCGAATTCGACACCACCACCAAACGCTCCTTATCGACCGTTGTGAGTATCTGTCCGAAAGCGACCTGCGCCTTCTTGCCCTTCATCGACTGCACCACGCCGACCATATCCTGGCCCTCGATTTTAACCTTAGAGCCCACCTCAACCTCCTTAGGTTTGGGCTGCTCGGGCACAGATTGAGCCGGCTCCTTACCTGTCCCATTTTTACGTTCGGCACGGCGTGCTCTACGACGCTCCAGACGCTCCATCTCGCGTGCAACCTTCTCGTCACGCTCGGCATCCGTTGCATCATTCTCGACCGTCTGGCGGAACTCCTGCAACTCCTGACGCGCCAAGCGGGTCATATCACGCTCGGCCTGCGACTCACGGATAGTCTTAATGGTATTTTCAATCTGGCGGTTAGCCTCCTTAACTAGCTCTTTAGCCTCCTGCTTCGCCTTGCCTATAATCTCGTTGCGCTCACTGCGAATGCGCTCCAGCTGCTCCTTATAGCGCTGTTCGAGTTCATCGACCTTTCGATCTGCAATTCGTATGCGATCGCGCTTCTGCTCCCAATAACGTTTATCGCGAGCAATTTCACGCAGTTGTTTTTCGATATTGATATGGTCCGAGCCAACCTTCTCGCTCGCCGAGCGAATAATCTGCTCGGGAAGGCCAATCTTACGGGCAATCTCGATAGCAAACGAACTACCCGGTTTTCCCGTTTCAAGGCGGAACAGAGGACGGATATTCTGCACATCGAACATCATCGCACCATTCGATATTCCGTCGGTATTGGCTGCGTAGTACTTGATATTGGAGTAGTGGGTGGTAATCACGCCATAGCACTTACGCTCGACCAAACGCTCCAGAATCGCCTCGGCAATAGCGCCACCAATCACAGGCTCAGTACCCGAGCCGAACTCATCGATAAGCACCATCGTACGATCGGAGGCTCCGGCGAGCATCTCCTTCATATTGGTAAGGTGCGAGGAGTAGGTCGAAAGATCGTTGTCGATCGACTGCTCATCGCCTATATCTATATATATACGTTCAAATATCGGGAACTCCGAATTCTCGGCCACCGGCACAAGGTATCCGCATTGGAACATATACTGCACCAATCCGGCCGTCTTCAAGCAGACCGACTTACCTCCGGCATTAGGTCCCGAGATGACCATAATTCGCTTATGGCTGTCGAGTTCCATATCGAGCGGCACAATCTTCTTACCCTGCGCTCGCAGTGTCTGCTCGAGCAGAGCGTGGCGTGCCGTTCGCAACAGCAGGCGACCTTCGGTCGAGAGTATCGGTTTTACCGCTCCATTCTCCGATGCCCAACGAGCCTTCGCTCGCAGCATATCAATCGTTGCCAGATACTCCTCCGCCGAGGCAATAGCCTCAACCTCGGGGCGTAACATATCGGTAAAGCGGCTCAGAATGCGCACTATCTCGCGCCTCTCCGAGTACTCCAACTCCTTGAGTTCGTTATTGAGCTCCACGACCTCCACAGGCTCGATATAGAAGGTCTTACCCGTAGCCGATTCATCGTGTATAAATCCTTGGAGTTTACGTTTATTTCCCGCCGCAACGGGGATTACGGCCCTACCCTCGCGGATCGAAATCATCGCATCTGCATCAACAATACCCGCACTCTTGGCGGCATTGAGCACCTGGTGCAGGCGCTTGGATACCTGCCCCTCACGGGCCCTGATCTCGCGGCGTATATCGCTCAATTCGGGCGAAGCGTTATCCCTCACCTGGCCGAAGTTATCGATAATACGGTCAGCCTCAGCAACAATATGCACAAATGAAGCAACCTTCTCACTCAAAGCTCTAACCGAGGGGTATGCCACCGCATCACGACTCAAGACGAAAGATGAAACCTCTCCCGCCGAGCGCAGCGTGCGTGCAAGCGTTACAACCTCTGCTGTATCGAGGAAGGTACCCTCAATCTCGATTTTACGAACAATTTCAGCGATATCCGAGAACTCCTCGCGAGGAAACTCCTGCTCCATCGAGAGCAGACGCCCCACCTCATCCGCAAGCGAGAGTCGGTGTTCGATCTCACGACGAGAGGTCGAGAATCCCTCGCCCGAGAGCATATCCTGCGCACGGCGCATCGAGCAGAGTCCGAGGATCTGCTCACGCACACGGTCGAAACCTATGCTCGACTCCAATCTTGCAGGATTTGCCATAACTTTATGCTATATTCGATTTTAACACGATTGTGTTACTCGGCACTCTGCTCAGCCTTCTGACGCTCCTTCTCATCTGCCTTTGCGCCACGGCCAAAGAGCGAGAAGTGAACATATCGCTTCGGATATGCCTGCAGATCAGCAAGCAGTGTCGAAAGATTTGCACTCGCAGCTGCGAGATTATCGTAGAGCACCTTATCGTTCATCAACTTACCAACCGTACCATCTGCGTTGTTAAGTTTATCGAGCGTCTGGTTAAGTTTGCCGATGGTCTGCTGCAACGACTCAGCAACATTTGTAGTTGCAAACTGGTCGGCGATGGTATTGACATTCATCACAACCGAGTCGATCTTTGCGCTATTGCGACCCAGCGCATCCGCAAAGGCTGTGAGGTTATCGATAACCGTAGCCAAATCCTGCTTCTTGCCCGTCAGCACATCGCTCATAGTACCCGTAACCGAGTCCAGATTAGTCATTACGCCCTTGATATTGCTGCGATTATCATCCAGGATACCGTTTACGCCATCGAGCGTAGTGGTCAGCTTCGCCAGAGTCTCGCCAATCTTAACAGTCAAGCCCTCCAGCTCTGCGCCGGCGATATCCATCAGGCCCTTATCGTAAGCAGCGGTAATGTGGTCGCCACTCTTGAGGAACTCCGAAGCAGTACCATACTCAATGGCAACAGCCTTACCACCCATCAGACCATCACTGAAGAGCTTAGCCTTCGAGTCCACCGGCAGATCGTAATCACGACTAACCTCCAGGGTCAGTTCAACTCCCTCGGCCTTTGTGGGGTCAAGCTTAATCTCGGTAACCGAGCCAACCTTAACACCCAGAATCATCACGGGCGAAGCCTGTGCAATACCCGACACCTCGGTAT
>JAGBVQ010000149.1 GCA_017630245.1 Alistipes sp.
GTGTAGCGGATTGCGATGTACTCAAGTGCGTTCGAACCTGCACCAACGTTCTGGATAATATCGTCAGCGTAGTCAGAACCGCTCGAGCAAAGGTCGCTGGTCGGGATAAGACGGATGTAAACCTCCGAAAGACCGCAAGCCTCTGCGGGCAACTTGAAGTTCATTGCCTTGTAAGCAGTGTTCGACGAGAAGAGGGTGTTAGCCCAAGCCGAACAGTCAGGTACAGTGTACTCTGCGATACGGCTCCAAGTACCCTTCTGGCTATCGCTTGTCGACCACTCAACAGCCCAGAAGCGAGGACCACCGTAGTTCGACGAGTTGAACGACGAAATCTGGAGTACAGGATTCTGACCTGCAGCAACCTTCGACATATCAGCCTTGATCAACCAAGCGTAAACTGCGTTGTTAGCATAGTCCCACCAAGTGTTGTGAGCAAATGCATTGTAAGTAGCAGCATAAGAGTTAGCCTTACCACGCATCGAAGTACCGTTGTAGTTGATTGCAGTACAAGATGTAGACAGGGTGTTACCTGTAGACTTACCCTTACCCCAGTCACCAGCCTTAACGCGAGCATCATCGGGGTGACCTGCAGCACCGTGACCAACAGCAGCAGCCTCAGCGAACTGACCGGCCCACTCCATTGTACCATCGGGGTTACGGCTGATACACTTACCGAGGGTAGCATCCTCAATCCAGTGCTCCTTAGCGGAATCCATAATCATACCACAACCGTTAACATTACCCCAGTTTGCACCGAAGTAGTAAGTTTCCGCAGTACCAACGGGACCAAGGTAAGCATAGTTACCTGCAGTCGACATATACTGGCTATAGGTAGAAACCTTGTAACCGATAGTAGCAGCAAGGTCAGCATTAGTAACATACTTAGGCTGGTAAGTGTGAGTAAACCAACCGTTTGTACCATACGAAGGAGCCATTACCTCATTAGTCTTATCGGGGTTCCACCAACGATACTCGCTAAGGATTGCCACGTCGCTATCCTCAACGCTTGCAGGGATGTTGTCAAATACATCACCCGGAGTCTGGTGACGGATGCTGTAGCGACCGATAGAACCGAGTGTCGGATCGTCGTCAGTCTCTGCGGGGTCAGCACCATCTCTCCAGTTGAAACGTGCGTAACGCTCGTGAGAGATAACACCCGAAATCTTACCCGAACCATAAGGCAGACAACGACCTGCGCTACGGTAAGTACAGTTTGCGTTAGTAATGAGGTAGATGTCATCACCATTAGTATCAACCATCAGACGAGGATACTTCGAGTTACGGTGAGCATTCGACTCGATTGAATAACCACCATTTACGGGGAAGAGCGAACCCTTACGTACAGGGAAGTAAACGTTCTTAAGAGTTACATAGGTGTTGATATCAGCATCAGTAAGCTCGCTAATAGCCTTCTCCTTTACAGTGATATCCGACTTCGAACCTGCCTCACGAACAGTGATCATAGTCTTGTTAACGCCCTTGAGCTGGTAGCGATCGGGGTTCTCCTTCAATACACCGGTAGTACCGTGGATCAAAAGCTGAACGTGATCCCACTGCTCGAATACGTTGTCATCTGCAGAGTCGCAAAGGACAGTGATACCACGCGAACCGTCAGGAGTCTGGAGAATGAATGCATTCTCGGTAGGAGTATAGTCGATAGCAGAAGTAGTCTTCTGATCGGGCTCGTATGCGTTCAGACCATTCTTGTTGCTGACAACGATACCCTCCAAAAGAACGTAATCCTCAATCTTCTTACCTGTTGCATAGTTAAGGCAGAAATCCTCCATAGTGATAGGCTCACCGAAAGTCTCCTTCGAAGTACGCTGCAAGAGGTTGAACTCAACGAGCTGCTGGTCGCCCCAACCGTCGGTAAACGACATCTGAACGTTTGCAGCACGGGGAGCCTCTTCGCTCTCGTTAGGAGTGATTGCAATAGTCATCTGACGCTCCTCAGTCTCGTTGTCCTCGATAACGATGCTCTCGACCCAACCAGCGTTGTTCTCATCGGGATAAACGATATCAACAACAACCTCCTCGAACGGAATGTTCGAAACGATGGGCGAAGTGGTAGTACCACCAGCACCTGCGAGTGTCAACGAAGCAGCCTCGAACTGAAGCTTAGCCTCGATAAGAGCCTTCTGCTTTACAAACAGAGTATCACGACGACCGTCGAGCTCCGAGCAGAGTACAAGACCTGCTGCACGCTTAAAGCCCTCGTTGAAAGTAGTCTCAACGGTGATCTTTGACTTAGAAACGCCCTCCTCAACTACGATATCACCGTACGTGAAAGTGAGCCACTCCTCAGAATCGGTGTTGATACGCTCAAGACGATATGCACTGTTAGCATAGAGGTCAATCTCCAATGTGCTTGCGTCAGCCTCAACAACGAACTCCTTCTCCAATGCACCCAACTTTACGAGGGGTACATCCTGAGCATCATCTACAACACACGACGTTACAGCCAGAGCCATTGCCGCGATGCTCATAAACTTGAATATCGAATTACGATAGTTCATATTTGTAAGTTTTAATTGTGTTAGCATTTAATTTTTTCTCTTCTCGCGGTGGCGGGCAACCCCGCCACGCGAGCAAAGAATTAACTCATTAGTTGTAACGTACTGTAATTGTACCTACGCAAAGACGGCAGTTGTCCTTGTTAGTCTCTGTAAGGTTACCTGTACCCTGGCAGTAGTTAGTTGCGAAGTTAGCGATAGTCGAAACTGTCTTGTTCGCAGTTGCCTTACCAACCGGAGTGAAGCGAATAACTACGTTCTCCTGGTTGAAGCACTCTGCGGGCAGCTTACGGAGCAACTCCGAGTACTGAGGCGATGCATCGATCGGGCAGCCAGTGTAAACACCGGTTGTACGGCAAACTACATCGTCAATCTTCTTGAAGGTAGCCTTACCATCGATCGAGTACGACATCTCCCAGTTGTAGGGAACCTGAGCGTTAGTCAGAGCCAAGTTACCACACATCCAAGTCATACCGAACATAAGGTTCGAACCTGTTACACCAGTAGTCGAGAACGAAACCTCGAATACCTTATCAGCGTTGTGCCACAAGTTGTAGAAACGCTGAGCAGCGGTCTGAACCATACCCTTATTGTTTGCAGCACCTGCCATAGGCTTGCCCGGAACACCGGTAAGCTCCTCGGTATTGTGCTTAGGAATATAGGTATTGTTGAAGTCGTGGTAAGCCGAAGCCGACGAACCAGAGTGGTTGATCGAACCCGAACCAATCTCAGGAGTAAGGTTGTTTACACCGTCATTCCAAGTCCACTCTACCAAAGTAGTAGTGAAAGCTGACTCTGCGTCAAGGTCGATATCCTCCTCAACCATTGCGCGGAGCTGGTAGCGACCCATATACTCTGCACCAAGGTCGATCTCAGCAACCTCATCGTGTACAACGATACCCTTGAAGTTACACGAACCCTGAGGTACAACGCTGTGGAAGGTAACGTCAGTACCATCACGACGCCAAGGTACCAGAATGTTGGTAAGCATCATAATGCGGTCACCCGAACGGTCGTACATAAGGAGCGAAGCCTGGTCAAGACGGCTATCCGAACCAGCACCGATCTTGTTGATAGTACCATCCTTCCAAGTGTAACCCTCGTGGATGTTGGTGTAAGCACCATCCTTACACATAATCTCAAGACCCTTGATAGTACACATTGTGAAGATATCATCGTCAGTCAACTCAGCGATAGCCTTCTCCTTTGCGGGAACCTTGAACTGGTCAGCAGCACCAACCTCGAGGAAGTTAGAAGCAGTAACACCAGTCAGAGTGTAGTACTCAGGCGAGTTGTTCTTAACCAAGGTAAGACCCTCGATAGCGAGCTTAAGAGCTGTGTAACGAGGAAGATTGTTATCGCTACTTGCGTCGAATACGAGGCGGAAACCATACTTACCATCCTTGCTCTCGAAGTAGTTAGTCTTATCGTTTACAGTGCGGTCATAGAGGTTGAAAGTCTTCTCGTGACTGAAGTCGAACTCGTTACCAGCCATATTCTTCGAGTTGCTATCACCAACGATGTAACCCTCGATGTAACCCGGAGTAGTGATCTCACCCGGAGTCATCTTACGAACAGCGTCGAATGCAATAGCCTGAGGATAGATAGCCTGAGTTACAGCGTAAGTTGCGCTAACTGTGTTACCAGCAGCATCAGCGTACGAGAGGTTGATAGTTGCGTGACGCGGAGTATCATTCTCGTTTACAGTCAGGTTGAACTGGAGACCCTCAGCAGTGATGGTCACGTTCTTGATCCACTCCTTACCCTCCTCAACAGGCTCAGTGTAAACGATCTCCTTCTCAAAGTAAGGAGCGTAAGCTGCCATGTTGTTGTCAGTAGTGGGAACGAGAACTGTCTGCGAAAGACCCGAATACGAGCCAGTTGCAGCCTCGAGTGCGAACATAGGATCTGTAAGACCCTGCGAAATGCTACAAACGGTCGAGTAGTCAGTACCATTAGCATCCGAGATCATAAGCTTAATCTCAGCTGTACGGGGGAAGAGACCCTCGTTAGCAGTTACCTGGAATGCAAGACCGTTCTTAGTCAGGTGAAGACCCGAAATCCAAGGATCAACGGGAAGTACAACCGGCTCCTCAGGAACGATAGGCTCATCGCCCTCGCCTTCGCCTTCGCCTTCGCCCTCCTCACCGTCGAGCTCACCATCCTGGCGAGTCATCTCAACGGGAAGCGGCTCGTTAGCCAAACCGTTCTCATCGTAGTAAATGATCTCAGCCTCAACATCGCCCAAAGCGTACTGGAGGTTGGTCTTGATAGGTGCAAATACCTCTGCACCCGAACGTACGAGAGTCATAGCACCCGAAGTGAACGACAGCTGAGCCTCACTGAGCGAACCTGCCTGCGAGAATACTACTGTATCAGCCAAAGCACCCTTCTGGAATACTACACCAATCTGACGCGAAATACCGTAGTTGGCAGAGTAAGAGAATACGATCTCGTGGTTACCGAAACCGCTCTGACGGTCAATCGATGCCCACTTCACCGGACGGGTCAGACGTGCAGTCCACTCGCCATCCGAATATACCAAAACGTGTGTCGAACCGGCCTCCTTGCTCAAGTTGAGGGCACGCGAAGTCACTGCCAACGGCAGATCCATCTCGTAATCCTTCAAACAGCCGGTCAGAGTCATCGTCAGCGCCACAAATGTTGCAAACGCTGCGACAAACGATTTTCTTATGATATTCAAGTTTTTCATAATTTTTCTGTTTTCGAATTATTACAAGCCGTAAGCATTGTACTCCTTGTTGTCGAGGTTACCCTTAGAGTAGGTTACCTGGATGTCAGGAATAGGATAGAAACGGTGGCAAGGCTTAATCATTGAATCGTCATTGCCAAGCTGCAGATACTTGTAGTCCGAGTACGAAGTAGTTGCCTCATACCAGATACCCCAACGTACCAAGTCGAACTTACGCTGCATATCACCAAACAACTCACGAGCACGCTCGTTGCGGATCTCCTCCTGCAGACGAGGAACTGTACGGAAGGTGTAGGGCTGCAAACCTGCACGAACACGGGTCTTATCGAGATACTTAACAGCTGTCTCGTAGTCACCTGTCTCGCAGTAGCACTCTGCCAACATCAAAACTGCATCCGAGTAACGGAAGATCTTGTAGTTGTTACCGTCGTTAGAAGCCTGCTGGTTCGGGCACCAGAACTTCGGACCCGGCCAAGGCTTAGAGTTGATCGACTTAAACTCACGAGTTACGCCGTCAGTACCTGTGTAATCCCAAGCCATATTTACGTTACGACGGATATCCTTTGCCTTGCGGCCCTGGAGACCCTGGCTGAAGAATACGTTAGGACGCATTGCTGTCCATACAGTCGGCTGGTCACCGATCTCAGGAATCTCAACACCGTCGAAGATGTAAGTACCTGTGGTACGGGGGTGAGGCATACAGATGCACGATACGTTCGAAGTGTACGAAAGACCACCCAATACGTAGATGTGCTGAACCTCCATAATCGACTCGAGAGTGTTGTGGTTACGCCACAAAGCGTTCTCAGTGAAGTCATACTGTGCAAGATCGCCATAGATATCCTCAACCTTGTGAAGAGCATCCTTAGCTACGCCCCACCAGTACTCGGGCTTCTGAACCTTGTCGTATGCTGCGTTCCACATAGCCATCTTTGCGATGAGGTGGTATGCCAAAGCTGCACCTACACGCTGGCCGGGGTTCTCCGATGTACGAGTCTGAGTTGTTGCTGCAGCTGCGGGAAGCATATCCTCGATAACGGTTGTACGAGTTGCACAAGCATCCATACGAGGAAGCATAGCGATACGATTCAGAACTGCGTTGTCAGTAACGTCATCAAAGTAGAAGGGAACATCACCGAAGAACGAAGTAAGCAACCAATAGTAGAAACCACGAAGAGTCTTAGCCTCGCAGATCAACTGGTTGTACTCCTCAATCGAGAGAATCTCCTGCTCATAAGCACGCTCGATACCTGCAATTGCAAAGTTACAACGCTGAACACCGAGGTAACCATTCTGCCATACGGTTGCACCGTGACGCGGAATAGCGGGGCTGATATCCAAACGAGCATCCAAAGTACCCGACGAAATCGAAAGAACGTCCGTTACACACTCTGTTGCGATCATGAATGTATAGGTATAGATGCTCTTGATAGGAATATAGCAACTATTAACTACCGACTGACACTCCGAATACTTGCGGAAGAAATCATCCGGCGTAGAGAGACCCTGGGTATCCTCCTCCAGCGAACAAGACTGGAAAGGAAGAACCAGCATCATCATTGCTGCAATCAATATATTCTTAAGTTTCATTGCTCTAAATTATTAAATGATTAGTATCTGATTTGTACACCGAAGATGATTGTACGAGGTTTCGGGTACGCACCAAGGTCCATACGACGCAAGGTTGACGACTCACCCTCAGACGATACGTCCGGGTCGAAACCGTTATAGTTCTTCCACAAGTAGAGGTTCTCGCCCGATGCGCTGATTGTGATATCACGCAGAGCCTTGGTCTTCTTGCGGAGGTCGAATGTGTACGACAATGTTACATTCTTGAAGCGGATGTACGATGCATCGTGGATCATGAAGTCCGAAGGCATCGCTGCGTCCAACGAACCTGCACGCGGGAAGTCCGAGTTCGGGTTACGTACGGGGTGCCAGCTGTTAAGCATGTAACGATACTGGTTAGAGAAGGTCGAACCACCCATATAGAACTCTGAGTAGTTGTAGATCTTACCACCCAACGAGTAGTTGAAGTAGAAGCTCAACTTAAGACCATAGATGTAGAAGGTATTCTGCAAACCACCATAGATTACCGGATCGGCGTTACCCTGGTAGATCAAGTCCTCCTTATCAAGGATACCGTTGTGGTCGATATCGTAGTAACGGGGATAACCGTTCGATGTCGACGACGACTTCGAGATGTAAGTCTTAGTAATGTCATTCTGCTTACCCTCATCTGCGTTCTTCCATACACCTGCGTACTTGAAGCCCCAGAGTGAGTTAAGAGGATAGCCCTTAACGTAACCGTACATCATGAAGGGCGAGTTACCCGGCGAGTTGTAAGCCGAAATGAACTCCTCAGAACCGATGTCCTCTACACGCTGAGTATTGTGCGAGATAGTGAACGCTGTGCTCCACTGGAAGTTCGGCTTAACGATGTTCTGGCTCTCGATCGACAACTCAAGACCCTTGTTCGAAGTTGCACCGATGTTAGTCAGACGCGATGTGTAACCAGTCTGGTTAGCAACTGCGAGCGACATAAGAAGGTCAGTAGTCTTCGACATATAAGCCTCAGCTGTTACGTTCAAGCGACCCTTGAACATCGACCAGTCCAAAGCAACGTTGTATGCAGCGGTCTTCTCCCAAGTCAAATCGGGCGAATCAAGACGGCTACGATAGAATGCTACAGGCTGCGAACCATCGAAGAGGTAACCACCGGTTGTTGACGACATATTTGCCAACGACTGGTATGCGCTGATAGCGTCGTTACCGGTAAGACCGGCACTGAGACGGATCGACAAGTCATCAATCCACTTAGCGTCCTTCATCCAGTTCTCTGCTGCGATGTTCCACTTAGCAGCTGCCGAGGGGAAGAATGCCCACTTGTTGTTTGCTGCGAAGTTCGAAGCACCATCATAACGACCAGTTGCGGTCAAGTAGTAGCGCGACTTGTAGTTCCAGTTGATACGAGCATAACCCGACATCTTAGACTTCTTCGAGTAAGAAGTAGATGCTGAGTAAGTCTCCTTATCGAGAACGGCGTTCATGTTGTTCCACTTAACAGCGTCATCCATATAACCCGAACCCGAGAGAGAGAATGCCTGCGAAGCAAACTGATATGCCGAGAAACCACCCAGAACGTCGATAGCGTGACCGCTCTTAGTCTTCCACTTGTAAGCTACAGTAGTCTCAGACGAGAACGAACGCTCCTCTGACTCATAACGATAAGCATCACCACCCTGTGCAGCAGTCTTTGCGGGACGAGTACCGGGATAGTAACGGAAAGTGTGGCGCTGGTACATATAGTACGAGAATACCGACTTAATGTGAAGGTTCTTCACCGGCTCGATGTCAGCAACAAACGAGTGGTTTGTCGAGTGACGCTCGTGGTAGTATGTATCCAAGTCAACCAATGCACGCGGGGTGTTGATACGCTGACCACCATTGTGCAAGGGGTTGTAGTTATCATTGGGCTTAATCAGCGGAGAAAGGTACTGTGCAGCCGAGTAGTATGCGGTACCACCGATCGATGTCTTGTTAACATCGTTGTGACGCCAAGTATACGAACCCTTATAGCCAACCTTCAACCACTTGAAGAGCTGAGTATCGAGGTTGATACGGCCGGTGAAACGCTGCTGACCGCTGGCCTGGATGATACCCTGAGTATCGTTGTACGAGAACGATGCGTAGTACGACGACTTCTTGTTGTGGCTCGAGAGCGAGAGAGCATAGTTCTGGTACATTGCTGTACGAGTGATCTCCTTAACCCAGTTAGTACCCTCACCATACGAGAACGGATCCTTGTAAACACCCTCAGAAAGAGGAGAGTTTGCACCAACGTCCTTGTGGTTGGGGTCGCCACCGAAGTATGCGTAGTCGTTACGATACTGTGCGAACTCCGAAGCGTTCATAACGTCGAGCTGACGAGGAAGCTGAGAGAAACCGAGGTCTGCCTTGAACGAGATGTTAACCTTGTCCTGACGACCCGAACCCTGCTTAGTTGTCACGAGGATTACACCGTTTGCACCACGCGAACCGTAGATAGCGGTCGACGATGCATCCTTCAGGACGGTGATGCTCGCGATATCCTCTGCGTTGATATCGTTAAGGTCGTGGATTGCATCCATAATACCATCGACAACGATCAAAGGCTCATTCGAAGCGTTGATCGAACGTGTACCACGGATACGGATTGAAGTAGTTGCACCAGGCTCACCGGTGGTTGACAAGAAGTCAGCACCTGCGATACGACCCTGGAGGGCGTTATCGATTGAAGTTACAGGCGCATCCTTAACATCACCCATCTTAACCGTTGCTACCGAACCGGTAAGGTCCTTCTTTGCTACGGTACCGTAACCGATGACAACAACGTCATCAATAGCGGTCGACGAGTCAGCCTTGAGCTGTACATCAATAGTAGTGCGGTTGCCTACGAGCTGTGTTACGGTTGTATAACCGAGGAACGAGAACTCGAGAGACTCCGAAGTCTTGGCAGTGATCTGATACTTACCGTTCACGTCGGTGATCACACCCTTAGAGGTGTTCACAACCGCTACGGTTGCTCCTGCCAAAGGATTACCGTCCGGATCGATAACCGTACCGCTGACGGTTTTTTGTTGCGCTGATACCGGCAACGCATATGCTACGAACAGAGCAAAAGCAGCCATTAACGACACGCTTCGGCAAACTGTTCTCATTGCTGTAAAAAACTTGTTCATTGTTCTGTTTTTTAGGTAAAACAATTCTGTTTACTCTTGTTTAGGTGTGTCGTTATTCTACAACCTCTTCCTCTGCAGCCATGATCTTGTCAACGCCGCTACCGCCGTTCTCCTCGAAGTAAGGCTCCTCACCCTCTACGACACGACGAATATAGAAGTTGTCAACATAAAGACGGTTGGGGGTAGTCGTCGGGGTATCGAGCGAACCGCTAGTAATACGGATAGAAGTATTAACTGAGAGCGGATTAGCCTCGGTGCCCAAAACGAAGATCATAAACTCGGTACCATCCCACATATCGTTGGGGAACAACTCACTTGCGGGATCGAAGTTCTTAGCCTCGAGCTCGATCTTGGTTACACCCTGCTCTGCGAAGTCTGCGATAACACCACCACCGACTACCTCAACGGTAAACTTGTTACCATCCTTAGCACCGGTCTTATAGTCTGTGTGAGCAACTGCGCGGAACGAAACCATCAACAACGAGTCATAACGCAAATCGCTGGCAAAAGGCGAGTACATATCTGCGCCGTGGCCTGCTGCGTCGCCCAACTGAACGAAACCGTTCTTACCATAGAAGTGGGGACCCTCCTGACCAACGATAGTGGTCGAGCGGAAGCCCTTATCCTTCATAGTCTGAGTCCAGCTGTTGAATGCTACACCATCATCAAGACGGGGATCCGAAGAGCCGTACTTGCTCCAAGCAAAGTCGCTGCTAACGCGTGCTGTCGAACCCTGGTGGATCTTAATGTACTTGTTGTAGTTGAGGCCCTCGTTGTTAGCTGCCAATACCAAAGTTCCTGTACGACGTGTGTAGTACGGAATATTGTTACGACGCTTAACGTCAAGGGTGATAACGCGATAACCGCCCTCTACAGTCTCCTGATCAACTATAGTAGCCCAGGGAGTAGTCTCGCCATCTTCCCACGATGCGGTGAACGCCACGTTCGACTTCACGTAGAGTTGGTGCAAACCTCCTACTACGAGAACTGAAGCTTGGTCAACCGGCTCAATCTCATCAAGGCCTGTGTAGACCTCAATGACTTCACTTCTTACCGAGTTCTCAGGCTGCTCGCACGATACGGTAAAGAGCGCTGCTGTCAATGTAAGAGCAACACACGCCTGACCGAGTGCGAATTGCATAAGACTCTTAGTCAAAGTTTTTTTCATAGTTGTTAATTAAAATAAGGTTAGTGATTAAATTTTGTTAAACTTGTGTTTTTCAAATTTCTTTTTGTTGTTTGTTGTTCTGTTTCTTTGTTTTTCTGGTTCTTAATTTAATAGGTTTTTAATTGTTAATACTAATTTGACTTTATATATTATATATATGTATATCGCTTAAATTAGAGTTTGAAGTCAACCAATACGGGGGTGTGGTCCGAAGGATCACGGAACTCTCTGTGCCACTCCCACGGATCCATTGTATCTGCCCAATCGTCCATCAACATAATCGAGTTGGTGATACAGTCAAACATCTTGGGCGATGCGTAGAGGATATCGATACGCGAACGGAACATCACGTTACCCTTCTCACCGTAGCAATCGCGCGATGAAATCACATCCTTGAGGTTGGTCTGATTGAGAACAACATCGTGAGTAATCAGACGTGTCGGACGAGTACTGGTGCTATACTTTGTATTCCAGTCATCAAGACGAGAGTTCGAGTTGGTATCACCACCGAAGATCCAATACTCCTCGCTTGCGTTTGCAGCCAAGTTAACTGTCTGATCAACGATGTACTGCATCTCGTGCTGACGATAGTAGTCGCCCTCATTCTTTGCAGCACTCTCCTCCCTAGCAGCCGTACCGCTAACACCATAATTATACAGCTGAGGCCACATATGCAGAGTTACGAAGTTAATCTTCTTACCGTGAACCTCAATCTGGAAGTGACCGGCACCGTGTGATACGGGCTTACCGCTTACATTTGTATCGGTAATCTTCTTTATGGTCTTGATGGGGTACTTCGAGGTGATAGTCTGCGGATAGTTATCGCGGTTACCACCTACAGCTGCATAGACGTGTCCATAACGAGTACAGAGCTGAGCCCAACCATCGGGCAGGTACTTCGTGCTTGTTCCTGTACCACTCTTATCTTTATATATAGTCTCCGACTCACACCAGATACATACATCCGGATCCCACTTCTTAACAAACTTAACGAAGTTGTCATAGTTATTGTGCTGATCCGAGCATACACCATTCTGCACATTCCAGTAGAGGACACGCAGGTTGCTACCCTCTTTCCAATCCTTAACCTTGCGGAACTCGACAGCATCCACAAAGAGACCAAGGTTACCACCCGACATTTCGCTATTCTGGAAGTTGAGTTTTGTACCGCTGGTTGCACCGCTAATAGTCACCTCCAACTCATTCCACTTATTACCGGCAGCAGCCGAAGAAGTCGTAAAGAAATTTCCATCGGGAACCAATTTCAACTTAGAGGTCTCCGAACGATACTCGTGCATACTATTAGTAAGCTCAATTTCGTGGCCATTGATCTTAGCAGCCTTGATAACACCACCATAAGAGATGCTAAACTCCAAACCTCCAACGAAATTAGCCTGCAGAGCAAAGCGGAACTTCATCACAACATCGCCAATACCCTTTGCACAGAGAGCCTGGGGCAGGTTGATCATACCACGGCCATTGGAAGCAACACCAGAACCGATGTAACCCGGGAACTCCTGCACACGGTATGCATAAGTCCAGTTTGCCATATTACGGCTCTTAACATAGCTCTCCGACATCTGGTGAGCCTCACCTACAGTCTTACCCGTTACCTGATCCCAAACATTCGGCTGGATAAAGCCCGAACCTGCGTTGTCGTAAGCCACCTCAGCGAAAGCATCCTCATAACCGGTAAGTTCCGTACCTGAGTCGATACCCATCTTGTCAGCAGAAGGCGAGAAGCCGTAGCCCTCCGAGCCCTTCATAATATCACCACCCCAAACGAAGTTGTCGAAGCCCTCGTAGAAAGCCAGATCATCCTCGCAAGCGTACTCCTTCTCAATCGTATGAACATCACCGGCCGAAAGGTTAAGCGGCTCGGTAGTCACGAACATCGCGCCACGCTGCGAGTCGCAGATCGAGATCTTCAAACCCTCGGGGTAGTTACCCGGAGCGATCATCAGACGGAAGTTTGTATTCTTCGACGGCGCGAGCTGAACATTCTCACCCTTATTTGTACAGTTCAAAACGGCAAAGTCGAAGCCCTTCTGTACGGTAAACTTAGCTGTCGAAGGCATATAGTTCGCAATACCTGCGATCATCTTACCGTCAGGATTCTCAACCTTCACCGA
>JAGBVQ010000150.1 GCA_017630245.1 Alistipes sp.
CATATCGCGCTCAACGTGGTCGGCGAAATGGTACTCCTCGCCGGTCATCACATCACGATACACACCCGCGTAAATACCTGTGTAATAGTCTGTATGAATACTCCACGGTGAGACGTTCATAATGCAGACAACCCTCTTTCCGTCCTTCTCCCTAACGAAGGTCATCAGACAATCCTCGGCATTATTTCGTATCTCGATAAATGAGCCTCCATCTGCGCCCGAATCGAGCGCCGGAGTGCGGTGTTTCAAAGCCGTCAGACGACGATAAAATTCGCTCCAATCGTTAGGCTCGAGCGAGGGCAGAGGATCACGATCGAAGAACTCGAACGAGTGGTCGTAGCCGACCTCCTGACCCGTATAGATCAACGGCAGACCCTGCGGCAAAACGAAGGTCAGCGCAGCCATAATTTTCACCGCATCGCCCAGGCGCAAGAACTCGCTACCGCTCCACGAATTCTCGTCGTGATTGGATGTAAACATCATTCGCAGAGCACTTTGCGGATAACGCTCACGGTCGGCATATATATATCGGCGCAGCGCATCCACACGACAACGGCCCTGCGCAATATCACACATCAGATGGTGCATCTCCCACGCATAGCTCGCATCAAATGCTCGATCAAAGAGGTTCAGCTCCTCGGCCTCGGCAAGCATAAAAATATCAGGTTTTACGCTATGCAACGCGGCCGATGCCTCCTGCCAAAACTCAATAGGCACCAGCATCGCCATATCGCAACGAAAGCCGTCGATATCGTGATTCTCAACCCAATAGAGCATTGCCTCAATCTGACCCTGCCACACGTCGTGATTTGCGTAGTTGAGTTTGGCCGTATCGGTCCAATCCCACGGCACGGCAGCCGCACCCTGCGCATCACGCTCGTACCAATCGTACGATTTTTCGCGCAACCAGCGAGCATCGCGAGCAGTGTGGTTTGCCACCCAATCGAGCAACACTTTCATACCCAAACGATGTGCCTCGGCAACCAGCGAATCGAACTCCTCTTTCGTTCCGAATTCGGGATTTACATCACAGTAATCTCGGATCGAATAGTAGGAGCCGAGCGACCCCTTACGCCCCTCTTTACCAATGGGATAGGGCGGCATAATCCAAATGGCATCAACACCCAAATCGCGCAAAAAAGGCAGATGTTTGGTTGCCGCCACAAAAGTTCCCTCGGGGGTCAGTTGGCGGATATTCATCTCGTAGAGCACCGCCTTGCTCCATATCTTGTCAACAATCATAAATTTAGCTCTTTTGAGAGGTCAAAAATAGCAAATAATTATCAAATTTCAATTATCAATTGCCAATTAAAATTTATTCATTATCTTTGTACGATTTATTACTAAAGTAAAGTCGGAATAGTAAAAACAAAAAACACGATTATAGATGAAATTTTTAATCAAACTTCTGTGCCTATTTTCGGTAGTTGCGCTTGGAAGCTGCAACGTACAAAAGAAGATTGTCTACTTCCAGGACGCAGAGCAGAATGAAATCATCAAGATGGCCGAGGATTACGAGGTACGCATCAAGCCCAACGATCGCCTCAAGATTCTCGTTTCGAGTAAGAATCCCGAATTAGCGGCACCCTTCAACGCTTACGCTTCGTACAACAGCCTCGCTGCTTCGGATCGTTCATACACCTCTTCGACCAGCGGCGATATGTCGATTCAGACCCGCACGGTACTGCCTGACGGAACACTCGAAATGCCTCTTATCGGTATGGTTGAGTGTAAGGGCAAGACCCGCGCAGAGTTGGCAACCGAGATTGCAAGCCTGATTCGCAAGGGCAACTACATCCCCGACCCCTCGGTAAATGTTCAGTTTGCCGATATGAAGATCACGGTTATGGGAGAGGTTGAGCGCCCCGGTCAGTACGACATTATGCGCGACGATGTAACACTACTCGAGGCATTGGCTATGGCGGGCGATATGACCATCTATGGTGAGCGTGATCAGGTTGCCGTAATCCGTAAGATTGACGGCAAGTCAGTAATCACCTACCTCGACATCCGCTCGAAGGAGGCTATATCTTCACCCTTCTTCCAGATGCAGCCCAACGATGTAATCTACGTTAAGCCTAACCGCTATAAGGCAGCAAACTCGGAGATTAACCAGAATCGTAACTTCTGGCTCTCGATGGTCAGCACGCTTGTCAGCGTAGCAACCCTCGTAACTACAATTGTCCTCAACGCGAAATAGCACAGTCGAAACTATACAACACTATGACCGAATTAAATCAGAATAATATACGCAGCATCTCGCATATGCACAACGAAGACTCTCGTTCGAGTGTAGTCGCATCATTCTCGACAGAGGATTTTATCAAGACTCTCTTCCGCAATTGGTATTGGTTCGTAATCTCGACAATATTCTGCCTTTGCGTCGGAGTCCTCTACATCAAGACCACTCCAAAGGTCTATAAGCGCGATGCAACAATTCTCGTAAAAGATAGCCGTAAGGGCGGTAGCAACGACATCTTGGCCTTCCAAGATCTTATCGGCACAGGCCGTCGCAATGTCGACAACGAGCTCTTCGTGCTCCAATCTCGCCGATTGATGGAGGAGGTTGTGGAGCGACTCGGGCTTGCCACCTCTTACAAGCAGGCGGGCACCTTTGTCGATACAGATCTCTACCACCGCTCACCCATCGAGATCTCGGTAGTCGATGATTTCGAGGATAAGGGTTGCGGCTTTGAGGTATCGCTACTCGGTGGCGATAATATCTCGGTAACCCAATTTGAAGCCAAGGAGATCACCTCACGCCACGAGCGCAACTTTGTGGCAAAAGGTATCTTCGGCGACACACTCTCAACCCCTGTGGGCAAGGTCGTAATCGCCAAGACTGCATTTATGAACCCCGAATTTGAGGGCAAGGTAATTCGCGTAGGCAAAGGCTCTCACAAGGCTGTAGCTTCGGTATACCGCAAGGCTGTACAGTCGGTGGTTGCAAACAAGCAGTCGTCGATCATTAAACTCTCGATTAACGACAACGTTCCTCAGCGTGCAGAGGATATCCTCAACACCCTTATCGAGGTCTACAACGATGACGCTGTACGCGATAAGCAGAAGGTCGCAGAGGTTACTGCCGAGTTTATCGACGAGCGTCTGGGCATCATCAGCAAAGATCTGGGTGCCGTAGATAAGGAGATCGAGTCGTTCAAGAAGGACAACAAACTCTTCGACCTTGAGGCCGAGGCCAAGCATATTATGGCCGAGAGCAGTACGTTCCGCTCGGAGGGCCTAAGTGTTGAGAACCAGCTCCGCATTGCAGAGTACATTCGTACATATCTCAACGACAGTTCGAAGGCATACTCTCTCATCCCCGTAACTTCGTCATTCTCGGGCTCGTCGGGCTCCGCTCTGAATACTCAGATTAGCGAGTATAACCGCGTTGTGCTTCAGCGCGAGCGTCTCGTTACAGAGGGATCGTCATCAAACCCCGTAGTTCTCGATATGGACCGTAATCTGGCAGCTATGCGTAACGGCATCCTTGCGGCACTATCGTCGCATATTTCGGCTCTGGATATCCAGCTGCGCAATATCCGCGCTGAGGAGAACAAGACTGACCGCCGCATCTCGGTTGCACCCTCGCAGGAGAAGGAATTCCTCTCGATTGCACGTCAGCAGCGCATCAAGGAGGAGCTCTACCTCTACCTGCTCAACAAGCGCGAGGAGAACTCGCTCACGTTGGCTATCACCGAGAGCAATGCCCGCATCGTTGACCCGGCCTTTGGCTCGTCTCGTCCCGTATCTCCGCGTACGCTGGTAACGTTGCTTGCTGCCCTTATTTTAGGATTCTTGATCCCCTTCGGAATCATCTACCTCCATATGACCTTCAGTACTACGGTCAAGAGTCGCAAGGATCTCGAGCGCAACCTCTCGGCTCCCTACATCGGCGATATCCCCACAGCTATCGACAACGCCATCAACAACAAGGGTATTGCTGTGCGCGAAAATGGTCGTGACAACATCTCGGAGTCGTTCCGTATGCTGCGCACCAACCTCAACTTTATGAGTGTAAACGAGAGCACAGGTGGCAAGGTTATCCAGTCGCTCTCGACCCTGCCCCACGCAGGTAAGACCTTCATCGCCACTAACTTGGCGATGACACTGGCAATGTCGGGCAAAAAGGTGTTGCTTATGGACCTCGATCTGCGCCGCCGCACCCTGACCAAGAAGTTCGGTCACCGAGGCGATGCTAATGGCGTATCGGCATATATGTCGGGAGTGGTTAAGAGTCTCTCGGATATCATCTCGAAGAGCGATCTACACGACAATCTCGATATGATGTATGCAGGTCTTCAGCCGCCCAACCCTGCCGAGATGCTTATGTCGCAGCGTCTGGATGATATGTTCGAGCAGTTGCGCACGATGTACGACTATATCGTTATCGACAGCGTACCGGCTATGTCTGTGGCCGACGGTATCATCACCAACCGCTTTGCAGATATCTGTCTTTACGTTATCCGCGAGAACTACTCGGATATCCGTCAGCTGCCCGATGTGGAGCGTCTCTACGTCGAGAAGAAGATTAAGAATATGTGCGTGCTGCTCAACGGCTCAACCCTCAAGCACGGCTATGGCTACTACTACTCGTACGGATTGGATGACACGCTGGCCAACTCAAATATCGTTGTACGCGCATTTAAGAAGGCTTTTTTCAGAAATAAGAAACACGAATAAACCTCCTATCGGATGAGCCACAGAGTCACTATTGCCGTAGATTTTGACGGCACCTGCGTAACACACGAGTATCCCCATATCGGCTTGGATATCGGTGCGGCGCCCGTATTGCGTGCGCTGACCGAGCAGGGCTGTCGCCTCATTCTCTTTACGATGCGTAGCGGCAAGCTGCTCAAGGAGGCGAAGGATTGGTTTGCTGACAACAAGATTCCACTCTATGCCGCCAACGAAAACCCCGAGCAGAAGTCGTGGACATCGTCACCAAAGGTTAATGCCGACTTCTATATCGACGATGCAGCTATCGGCTGCCCTCTGATCTTCGGAGATAAGAGCCAGCGTCCCTATATTGATTGGGAGAAGATGCGCGAGCTGCTCATCCGCGACGGCATACTCTTCGAGTAGCAAAGGGGCGACTATCACAAATGTCAGACTTTAATAACAAAAGGAGCGTGTTCTTGCGGAACACGCTCCTTTTATTGCAATCCGGTTGGCCTATTACTTAAC